>DASQYQ010000001.1:0-2790 GCA_035639115.1 Sphingomicrobium sp.
GCGCAAGGCGCACAGCAGCACATAGGCCATCGAGGCAAACCACAGGCGCAGCTGGTTTGCCCGCATGGTGGCGTGTTGTCGCCCCCGAATGATCGGACACGGTCAGGGATTTCCGCGAGCTGCGATGAACTCACGGGGTGAACGATATCCGAGAGCCTTGTGCGTGTCGCGCGTCAATCTGGATGAGAACGGCGGCGGCAATCAGAGTTTGAAGCGGCGGCCGGTAGCGGAGTTATGATCATCTGGATTCCGATAGTTCGCAAGCATTTTTTTTCGGTGCTGCTTTTTGATTGTCGCTGAGCGTCAATCATCTTTTTCCTTGATTGTCGCGTGCGTCGGCGGACGTCCGGGTCCTCGCTTACGATCGAGGGCGGCGCGGCGACGATAGCTTTCGACGTTCATCTCGAAGATGATCGAGTGATGGACGAGGCGGTCGATGGCGGCGAGCGTCATGGCTTGGTCTGGAAACGCCTTGCCCCAATCGCCAAACGGCTGATTGGCGGTGATCAGCATTGAGCGCCGCTCGTAGCGGGTTCCGATCAGCTCGAACAGCACACTCGTTTCGGCTTGATCCTTGCTGACGTAGACGATGTCATCAAGGATCAAGAGGTGATACTTGTCGAGCTTGGCAAGCGCGCTTTCGAGCGCGAGTTCGCGGCGTGCGATCTGCAAGCGCTGGACGAGATCGCTGGTGCGCATGAACAGCACGCGCCATCCATTCTCGACGAGTGCGAGGCCGATGGCTGCCGCAAGATGGCTCTTGCCGCCGCCGGGCGGCCCGAACAGCAAGAGATTGGCGCCCTTTTCGAGCCAGCTATCGCCTGCGGTGAGCGCCATGACTTGTGCCTTGCTGACCATCGGCACCGCCTCGAAGTCGAAGCCGGCGAGCGTTTTGCCGACCGGCAGTCGTGCTTCGGCCAGGTGACGCTCGATGCGGCGACGACCGCGATCGGCGATCTCGTGCTCGGCAAGCGCTGCGAGGAAGCGAGCGGCCGGCCAACCTTCCTTGTCGGATTGCTCGGCGAGCTTGGCCCACATCAGTTTGATGGCGGGCAGACGCAGGTCGGAGAGCAGCAGCTCGATACGCGCAGCGTCGATCGGATTGGTCGTCTTCATGCCACGCCTCCATCGCGCACGAGATCGGCGTTCGGCGCCCGAACAGCGGCCAGCTCGTCGTAGGCGGAGAGCGGCACCAGCTCGACGGCAACATTCGGGATTACTGAACGGTCTGGCTTGAAGCGGTCGCACAACCGATCGAGATCAGGCAGGACGCCGATATCAAGATCGGCGTCGATCGCCTGCGCGAGATCGGCTTCACAGGCGCGGTCGTGAGCGAGCGCCAGCAGTCCGACCATGGTGCGGCAGGCTTGCTTCTCGCCCCGCTTGGCCAGCAGCTCCTCGAAGGCGCGGGCATAGGCGCGGCGCGGGAACAGTTGATCGCGATAGACCAGATTGATGAGCGCCATCGGCTTCTTGCGCAGCGCATGGATGACGTGATGATAGTCAACGACGTGGCCGTGCTTGCCGCTGCCTTGCGGTGGCCGGCCCCGCCGCAAGGTCAGGAGCCGCGTAGAGCCGAGGAAGCACTCGAGCCGGTCGTCGTAGAGGTGAACATTGAGACGGTGGCCGATCAGACGCGAAGGGACGCTGTAGAACACGCGCCGCAGCATGAAGCCGCCGCTCGACGTAACCAGGACGTGCGCCTCCTCGTAGTCGGTGGTGCGTCGGTCGGGGAGTTGCTTGAGCGCGATACGCTCGATCTCGATGCGCTTGCGGTTCCTGGCATTACGCCGCCCGACCACTTCGTCAATGAAGCGGCGATAGGCAGCGAGATTCTCGAACTCGCGCGAGCCGCGCAGCAATAGCTCATCGCGAAGCACTTTCTTGAGGTGCCCATGGGAACTCTCAATCGAGCCGTTCTCGTGCGCGACGCCGCGATTGTTGCGCGACGGCGTCATGCCGTAATGGGCACACAGCTCCTCGTAGCGCCGGGTGAGGTCATCCTGGGCAACGCGATCGAGGTTGCAAAACGCCGCCGACAGGCTGTCGCTGCGATGTTGTTCCGGCACGCCGCCGAGCGCCCACAGCGCATTCTGCAGGCCTTCGGCGAGCGCCACAAAACTCTCGCCGCCGAGCACCACATGGGCATGCTCGAAGCCCGAGAACGCCAGCCGGAAGTGATAGAGCCGGTGATCGAACGGCACCCCTGCGATCGTGATACCGAGCCCGCCCATGTCGGTGAAGTCGGACAGGCCCATCCGCCCCGGCGGGTGCTCTTGGCGGAAGATCACATCTCGACTGGGACCGTTGAGCGCCCGCCATCCGGCGATGCGGCGCTCCAAGGTCCGGCGCACGCCCGGGGCGATCCCGGGATCGCGACGGCAGATCTCCTCAAAGATGGCCACCGCGCGGATGCCGGGTGCAGCGTCCAGCATCGGCACGATCTCGCTGTCCCACACTCCGGCGAGGGGGTCGGGACGGCGGCGCCCACGGGGCTTCTTCTTCTGCGATGGCAACCGCGGATCGGCTTCAATCCGATAGGCGGTTGCGGTGCTGAACCCGGCCTTCGCGGCAGCGATGGCAGGGACGTTGCTGTGACGGGACTTCATGTACAACCTCGTCTGGCAGTCGGTGATATGTCGGCCAGGCAAGCTGCTGATCCTTCTCGTGATGAAGAATCAGATGCTGCGCCCAACCGCTCCAACCGCCAGACCGCGTCTGCTCCCCCTGGGGAAAACGCGCCGCCGGGGGTAGCCTGACTACGGTCGGGCTACGCCCTCCCTCCGTCAG
>DASQYQ010000002.1:0-6328 GCA_035639115.1 Sphingomicrobium sp.
CGTCCTGCTCTCGATCGTCCTCGGCCTTGCGCTCACGCAAGTGCTCCAAGGCTATCGTGCCCTGCTTCTCGCCAAGGGGCGCGTCCGGCACTCGGCGACGGTGCTCATCTGGAGCGCAATCTTGATGGCGATCGTCGCTCAGGCGTGGTGGGCAAGCTTCGGCCTTCGCGACCGAACGCATTGGGACTTCCTCACGTTCGCGGTGATCCTCGCTCAGATGGGCCTCATCTACATGGCGGCCGCGGTCGTCTTTCCCGACATCGGCTCATCCGGGCAGGTTGATCTTACCGATCATTGGGATCGGCACCGCAAGCCGTTCTTCGCATTCCTGCTCGCGATGCTCGCTTCGAGCCTCCTCAAGAGCATCGCTCTCGACGGCAGGCTGCCGCGAACCTTGGACCTCTTATTTCCCGTCCTTCTCGCGGCGATCGCAATCATCGGCGTGCTTGCGCGAAAGGCTCGAATCCAATTGTTTCTGGCCTGCAGCACCGCGGGGCTTCTGATCGCCTACGTAGCGCTGCTGTTCGCGAGGATTTGAAGGCCGAGCGCCCTGATCAGATCGTCTTGACGCCGTTCTCGGCCCATTCCTGGTCGACGTCGATCTCGAGCGCTGCCCATTCCTCGCGGGTCTTGCACTGGATGGTCTCGATTCGGCTTCCGACAAGCGGATCGACGCGAAGGCAATAACGAGTATCCGGACCACCCGGGGGAGCTGCAGAGGTCGAGGGTGAGTTTGCGGAAGGCTGTAACGTCGCTGCGAGCGCTCCAGCAGCGATGACCCATAGAATTTCCATGTCGTTCTCCTTCGAACGCCGGCAGGACCCGAAGCCTGCGGATTACCTTTAGTTCCCGGCTGACGCGAGGAAGTTTCGACGAGCGCCGGATAGTCATCGAAAGGAGTTGAAGTTGACGCTGCGTCAATGTGTAGACGTGCATCCATGGATCAGCCGCTCGACATTCGCGACGTCGCAAGGCGAACCGGCCTCACCAGCCGTGCGCTGCGCTTCTATGAAGCGCGCGGGCTCATCCGGCCGCTGCGCACCTATAGCGGACGCCGCCTCTACGGGCGGGGCGAGCTCGAACGGATCCAGCAGATCCTGGCGCTGAAGCGCGCCGGGCTGAGCCTTGCGCAGATCGGCAAGCTGACCGCTCACGGGTCGATCGATCTCGCTTCGCTGGTGGAGGCTCAACTGAAACTCATCGAGGAGCGGAAGGCCGAGCTCGACCAAGCCAAGTCGCTGCTCCTGTCGATCAAGTCACGCATCGACCGCGGCGAGCCCGTCGATGCCGCGACCTTCTGCTCGCTGATCCGCCAGGGAGACAAAATCATGGAAGCCGAAGACTGGAAGAAAGTAACCGACCGCTTTTTCTCGAAAGAGGAGATGGAGCATTGGGCGCAGCACCCGCCGAAGCCCGGCTTCGACGAGGCCGATTACAGCCGAAAATGGGCCGACCTCGGGCGGCGCGTCGAAGCCGCAATCCCGCTCGGTCCCAAGAGCGCTGAAGCGCAGGCGCTGTTCGACGAATGGCAGCAACTGCTGGCGCCCTTCAAAGCGGTCGCCACCCCCGAGATGATGGCCGGAGCGACCCGCTTCTACGAGCGAATGGACGAATGGCACGGCGACGCCCCCAATGCGCCCTTCAGCCCCGAAGCCTTCCGCTTCATCCAGGAGCTCGGGCGGATGAGGAAGGCCTAGCGCCGTTCGTAGGTGCCGATCAGCTCCCCTCGAGCAATCGCATGCTTGGCAGCTTCGTTCTCGACGTCGACCACCCTGGCGCCCGAGCCGAGGCCCAAACGATCGACGTCGAGGGCGAACAGCTTGAAATGATAATGGTGCGGGCCGTGGCCCTTGGGCGGGCAGGGCCCGCCATAGCCCGGCTTTCCGAAGTCGTTCGCAACTTCGCTGCCGAGCTTATCGCTTCCGCCGATCGAGCGAGCGGACGAAGGGATGTCGAAAACGCCCCAATGGCGGAACGTTCCATTGGGAGCGTCCGGGTCGTCGATCACAAGCGCAAAGCTCTTCGTTCCCGCTGGCGGGTCGCGCCAGTGGAGAGTCGGCGACTGATCGGCGCCGTCGCAGGTGAACTTGCTCGGGATCGGCTGGCCATCCCGGAAAGCATCGCTGGTCAGCTGGATCTTGGTGAGGGTGGCGTCATCCATTGCATTACCTCCTTCATGCCCTGCGCTGCTGCTCGTTCCGCAGCTCGCAAGCGCAGATATCAAGAGAGCCGGAACCAATAGTCGCCACATATCGCGCCCCCATTCGCGGCGTTCGCCGACCCGAACGACGCGCATGTCCTCTGCGTTCCTCCGTTCGCCCCGAACCTCGTGCTATTGCGGCCCAAACCCGCTTCACGCTGGACAAAATAGCGCGACAGCTTGGCTCCCCGGCAGAGTCATCGCTTGCAGTCTCCGCACCCGGTCGCCGGTTGACCGTTCAGCACCTCATCGCTATGTGGCCGCCGTCCGGGCGCGAGGGATTCTTCGCTCGTCGCCGGACAAGAGCTGAACATTGCTCAACAATGCGCGTCGCCAGGCGGCCCGTAAGGCTGCTCGGCTCCGCGCTTTTTCTGTTGAGCAAAGTAACCGCGGGGATTTCCCGCATAGACAAGGTGAAGGGCTTCATGCCAACGATTAACCAGCTGATCCGCAAGGGTCGCGAACCGCAGAAGGCCAAGTCGAAGGTCCCTGCGATGGAGCAGAACCCGCAGAAGCGCGGCGTTTGCACTCGTGTTTATACGACGACCCCGAAGAAGCCGAACTCGGCGCTCCGCAAGGTGGCCAAGGTGCGCCTCACCAACCAGCGCGAAGTGATCAGCTACATCCCCGGCGAGGGCCACAACCTCCAGGAGCACAGCGTCGTGCTGATCCGCGGCGGCCGTGTGCGCGACCTTCCGGGCGTTCGCTACCACGTGCTTCGAGGCGTTCTCGACACGCAGGGCGTCAAGGACCGCAGGCAGAGCCGTTCGAAGTACGGCGCCAAGCGTCCCAAATAATCAGGCCAGAGTAAGCCCCGGGCGCATCGAAGTCCCGGACCAGGCTGAAGAGAGAAAAGGAATAGTCCAATGGCTCGTCGTCGTCGTCCAGAGAAGCGCGAGATCCTTCCCGATCCGAAGTTCGGGGATATCGTCCTCTCCAAGTTCATGAACTCCGTCATGCTCGACGGAAAGAAGTCGGTTGCCGAGGGCATCGTCTACGGCGCGCTCGACAATGTCGAAACGCGAATGAAGGTTGAGCCGCTGCGTGTGTTCCACGACGCGCTCAACAATGTGAAGCCGGGAATCGAGGTCCGCAGCCGCCGCGTCGGGGGTGCGACCTACCAGGTTCCGGTCGAAGTCCGTCCGGAGCGCGCCCAGGCGCTCGCGATCCGCTGGCTGATCTCGGCGGCGCGCGCGCGTTCGGAGAAGACCATGGCCGGCCGCCTGTCGGGCGAGCTGATGGACGCTTCGCAGAACCGCGGCAACGCCGTGAAGAAGCGCGAGGATACGCACCGAATGGCGGAAGCGAACCGCGCCTTCAGCCACTACCGCTGGTAATTTTCGTACCTATATCTGGGGCAGCCGGATCCGCCGGCTCCCCACATTGCTAAGGAATTGACGACCATGGCCCGCAGCCATCCGCTCGAGCGCTATCGCAATATCGGAATCATGGCGCACATCGACGCCGGCAAGACGACGACGACCGAGCGCATCCTCTATTACACGGGCAAGTCCTACAAGATCGGCGAAGTCCACGAGGGCACCGCCACCATGGACTGGATGGAGCAGGAGCAAGAGCGCGGGATCACGATCACGTCAGCAGCTACGACCTGTTTCTGGACGGCGGGCGACGGTCCCGAGCATCGCATCAACATCATCGACACGCCGGGCCACGTCGACTTCACGATCGAAGTCGAGCGTTCGCTTCGCGTGCTTGACGGCGCGGTCGCCTGCTTCGACGGCGTTGCAGGCGTCGAGCCGCAGTCGGAGACTGTGTGGCGGCAGGCCGAGAAGTACAAAGTTCCGCGGATGTGCTTCGTCAACAAGCTCGACCGCACTGGCGCGAACTTCGAGATGTGCGTCGGAATGATCAAGGATCGCCTCGGCGCGCGTCCGGCGGTGCTGTATCTTCCGATCGGTCTCGAGGGCCAGTTCAAGGGCCTCGTCGACCTCGTCGAAAACCGCGCGATCATTTGGCTCGAGGAGAGCCTGGGCGCGAAGTTCGAATATGCCGAGATCCCGGCCGAGCTCGCCGATTCGGCTGCAGCTGCGCGCCAGGAGCTGATCGAGATGGCCGTCGAGCAAGACGACGACGTCATGGAGGCCTATCTCGAAGGCACCGAACCGGACACTGCGACGCTTAAGAAGCTCATCCGCAAGGGCACTCTGAACTTCTCGTTCGTGCCCGTGCTGTGTGGCTCCGCGTTCAAGAACAAGGGTGTTCAGCCTTTGCTCGACGCAGTCGTCGACTATCTTCCGAGCCCGCTCGACATTCCGCCGGTCGAGGGCATCAACCCGGACAGCGAAGCCGCCGACACCCGCGAGGCGTCGGACACGGCGCCGTTCTCCGCGCTTGCGTTCAAGATCATGAACGACCCCTTCGTCGGGTCGCTCACCTTCGCTCGAATCTACTCGGGCAAGCTCGAGAAGGGCACCGTCGCCAACTCGGTCAAGGACAAGAAGGAAAAGATCGGCCGGATGCTGCTGATGCACGCGAACAATCGCGAGGACATCGATGTCGCTTATGCCGGCGACATCGTCGCGATCGCGGGCCTCAAGGAGACCACGACGGGCGATACTTTGTGCGATCCCAACAAGCCGATCATCCTGGAGCGCATGGAGTTCCCGGATCCGGTCATCGAGGTCGCCGTCGAGCCGAAGACCAAGGCTGACCAGGAGAAGATGGGCATCGCGCTCAACCGCCTGGCTGCCGAGGACCCGAGCTTCCGCGTGACCACGGACCACGAGTCCGGCCAGACGATCATCAAGGGCATGGGCGAGCTCCACCTTGAGATCCTGGTCGACCGAATGAAGCGCGAGTTTAAGGTCGAGGCCAATGTCGGCGCTCCGCAGGTCGCCTATCGCGAATATCTCGCGAAGCCGGTAGAGCTCACTTACACCCACAAGAAGCAGTCGGGCGGCTCGGGCCAGTTCGGCGAAGTGAAGGTGAAGGTCGTCCCCGGCGAGCGTGGCTCCGGCTTCCAGTTCATCGACGAGATCAAGGGCGGCAACATCCCGCGCGAGTATATTCCGTCGGTCGAGAAGGGCATGAGGGAGACCGCCGAGACGGGTTCGCTGATCGGCTTCCCGATCGTCGACTTCGAAGTGCACCTTCTGGACGGCAAGTATCACGACGTCGACTCGTCGGCGCTCGCGTTCGAGATCACCGGCCGCGGCGCGATGCGCGAAGCCGCGCAGAAGGCCGGCATCAAGATCCTCGAGCCAATGATGAAGGTCGAGGTCGTGACTCCGGAGGATTATCTCGGCGACGTCATCGGCGACATCAACAGCCGGCGTGGCCAGATCCAGGGCACCGACAGCCGCGGCAACGCGCAGGTAGTCGAGGCGATCGTGCCGCTCGCGAACATGTTCGGCTACGTGAACCAGCTGCGTTCGTTCACGCAGGGACGCGCGCAGTACACGATGCAGTTCTCGCATTATGACGAGGTGCCGCAGAACGTCGCCGACGAAGTGAAGGCGAAGCTAGCGTAACCGCGATTTTGTAGTTATGGGCGCGTCCGCGATGAGGGCGGGCCGCCCGAATTCCTTTCAATAGAAGAGGCGTAAAATGGCTAAGGCTAAATTCGAGCGGAATAAGCCGCACGTGAACATCGGCACCATCGGTCACGTCGACCATGGCAAGACGTCGCTGACGGCGGCGATCACGAAGGTTCTTGCCGAATCCGGCAAGGCCGAGTTCACCGACTACGCGAACATCGACAAGGCGCCGGAAGAGCGCGAGCGCGGGATCACCATCTCGACCGCTCACGTCGAGTATGAGACCGACAAGCGCCACTATGCGCACGTCGATTGCCCGGGTCACGCCGACTATGTGAAGAACATGATCACCGGCGCCGCGCAGATGGACGGAGCGATCCTGGTCGTGTCGGCCGCCGACGGCCCGATGCCGCAGACGAAGGAGCACATCCTGCTCGCGAAGCAGGTCGGCGTTCCGACGATGGTGGTGTTCCTCAACAAGGTCGACCAGGTCGACGATCCGGAGCTCCTGGAGCTCGTCGAGCTCGAGATCCGCGAGGAGCTCTCCAAGCGCGACTTCGACGGCGACAATATCCCGATCGTCGCCGGCTCGGCGCTTGCTGCCCTCGAGGACGGCAACAAGGAGCAGGGC
>DASQYQ010000003.1:0-7195 GCA_035639115.1 Sphingomicrobium sp.
TCGGCTTCGTGCTCGGAGTGATGATGGCCCTGCACATCGTGAGCCTGATCCTGCTCGAGGCGCTCGAGCCCCGCTGAGCCGGCGACAGGCGTCGCAAAAGAGGATTGCGGCCCCTTCACAGACCCCAAACCCCTCGCTATCAGGCCCGCCATCGCGCCGGCATCCGACCGGAGCGAGCCTGCGCATCTGCCTTCCGGCACGTGCAGTAACATCGCGTCATGAAGGGGAACAATGGCCACCAAGGCAGGGTCCGCTGAGGTTTCGCAGACCGCAGGTCCGGATGGTGAAGGCGAGGGCCTCCGCCGCCGCGATTACCTCAAGGTCGGCGCAGTCGCGTTCGCGGGCGTCGGCTCAGTCGTCGCAATCGCTCCTTTGCTCGTCCAGATGTCGCCGTCGGCAGACGTGCTGGCGCTGTCGACGACCGAGGTCGACATTTCCAAGGTTCAGCCGGGTCAGGGCATCAAGGTCAGCTGGCGCAAGCAGCCGGTCTTCGTCCGCAATCTAACGCCGAAGGAGATCAGCGAGGCGAATGCCGTTCCGCTGTCCGCGCTTCGCGATCCGCAGACGCTCGCCCAGCGAACCAAGCCGGGGCATATGAACTGGCTAATCACGCTTGGCGTCTGCACGCACCTCGGCTGCGTCCCGCTCGGCATCGGCGAGGGCGAGAACCGCGGTCCTTTCGGCGGCTATTTCTGCCCGTGCCACGGATCGCAGTACGACACTGCGGCGCGCATCCGGCAGGGGCCGGCGCCGAAGAACCTTGTCGTTCCGGATTACGAATTCACGTCGCCGACTACGGTCACGATCGGCGCGAAGGGGAAGTGAGTAGATGAGCTTTTCCTGGGCCAAGCCCTACGAACCCAAGCACCCGCTAATGCGCTGGATCGACGACCGGCTTCCTCTGCCGCGCGTCGTCTATGGGGCCATCGGCGGCGGTTACGCAGTCCCGCGCAACCTCAATTACTGGTGGAACTTCGGAGTCCTCGCCGGGATCTTCCTGACCATCCAGATCGTCACCGGCATCGTTCTCGCGATGCACTATACGGCTACGGCCGACGGTGCGTTCAACTCGGTCAACCAGCTGATCATGCGCGACGTCAACGCGGGCTGGCTGCTCCGCTACGCGCACATGAACGGGGCGAGCTTCTTCTTCATCGTCACCTACATCCACATCTTCCGAGGGCTTTATTACGGCTCGTACAAGGCGCCGCGCGAGCTGGTGTGGATGCTCGGGCTCGTCATCTATCTGCTGATGATGGCGACGGCCTTCATGGGCTACGTCCTTCCGTGGGGCCAGATGAGCTACTGGGGAGCCCAGGTCATCACCGGCTTCTTCTCGGCATTCCCGCTCGTCGGGGAGCCGCTTCGGATCTGGCTGCTGGGAGGCTATGCTCCGGACCAGGCCGCGCTGACCCGCTTCTTCTCGCTCCACTATCTGCTGCCCTTCGTGATCGCCGCAGTGGTGATCCTCCACATCTGGGCGCTGCACATCCCCGGGTCGGGCAATCCGACCGGCGTCGACGTCAAGGATGAGCGCGACACGCTTCCGTTCCACCCGTTCTACACGGCGAAGGACGGCTGGTTCGCGGCGCTGGCGCTTCTGACTTATGCGGTCGTAACCTATTTTGCTCCGGACTTTCTCGGACACGCAGACAATTACATTCCGGCCAATCCGCTCGCCACGCCGGCGGAGATCGTTCCGGAATGGTATTTCTGGCCGTTCTACGCCATCCTTCGCTCCTTCACCGTCGACTTCATCCTCCCGGCCAAGCTGTGGGGCGTGCTGGCGATGTTCTTCTCGATCCTGCTGCTGTTCTTCCTGCCGTGGATCGACAAGTCGCCGGTTCGCTCGGGCTCCTATCGCCCGGTGTTCAAGCGCTTCTTCTGGCTGCTGGTGATCGACGTGATCATCCTCGGCTGGGCCGGCGGCGGCGCACCGAACCCGATGCGCAACGTGATCAGCCAGCTCGCGGCAGCTTATTATTTCCTTCACTTCCTGGTGATCCTACCGTTGGTCTCGGCGTTCGAAATGCCGCTCCCGCTGCCGCGCTCGATCAGCGAGTCCGTGCTTCACGGGGAAAAGGCGGAAGCAGCGCCGCGGGGCTCCGACCTGCGGCCCACCGACACCGTGGCCGTCGTCGAATAAAGGGGCAGGGGACAAATGCGTTTCATTCTCGGATTCATCGGCGCGGTCTTTGCCGGAGTCCTGCTGATCTCCCTGATCAGCGGTGTTGCGGAATATGTCAGCAACCCGCCGGCACCGCTCGCTGCGGCGGAGTTCCACAAGGAGCCCAGGCCGCTTCACCTCGCGAGCGACGGTCCCTTCGGTCGGTTCGACAAGCGCCAGCTCCAGCGCGGCTTCCAGGTCTATTCGGAGGTCTGCTCGGCCTGTCACAGCCTGAAGCTGGTCTCGTTCCGCGACCTCAAGGGCCTCGGCTACGACGAGGCGGAGATCAAGAAGATCGCGTCGGACTGGAAGACCCAGGTCCCGTCGATCAACCCCGACACGGGCGAAGAGGCGACACGCAAGGCGCTTCCGTCCGACAATTTCCCGCCGCCGTTCGCCAACGAGACCGCTGCGCGCGCCGCGAACAACAATGCGCTTCCGCCGGATCTTTCACTGATCACCAAGGCGCGTGAGGGCGGGGCGAGCTACGTCTATTCGCTGCTGACCGGCTTCACCAACCAGCAGGGCTACCGGAACGAGAAGGGCGAGCTGCTCCTGCAAAAGTTCCCGGACGCGAAGACTCCGCCGAACCTTCACTTCGATCCCTATTTCGCGAACTTGAACATCGCGATGCCGCCGCCGCTGACGAGCGACGGGCAGGTCGAGTATCAGGACGGCACCAAGCCGACGGTCGACCAGATGGCGAGGGACGTCGCCGCGTTCCTCGTGTGGACGGCCGAACCGAACCTAGAGGCTCGCCACGCCGCGGGTGTTGCGGTGGTGGTCTTCCTGCTGATCGCGATGATCCTTGCGCGTCTTGCCTATCTGCAGGTCTACCGCGATATCAAGTCGGCGAAGGTCGTCGTCACCGGTCCGCTTGAGCCGGAGAACCAGGCGAAGAGCCGTCGCGCCAAGGCGAAGGCCGGCGTCGCCGGATAAACTGCCGCACCATTGTTGAGCTTTGGCCGCCGGCGTGCTTCGTTGCGCGCCGGCGGTCTTTTTTGTGATGCCGCCGAACGGGGAGGGAAAGTGCGCCTATCATGGATTTTGCTCGCTTCGGTTGCGCTCGGAGCGAGCGCCCCGGCGGCAGTGACAGACGACACCACGCGGATCATCGACGAGGGGATGAACCACAGCCAGGTGATGGTCACCGCTCACGAGTTGATGGACGACATCGGGCCGAGGCTCACGAACTCGACCAGCATGCGGCGCGCGCAGGACTGGGCGACGCGCAAGTTGGCCGGGTGGGGACTCTCCAACGTTCACCGCGAACCCTACGACTTCGGTCGCGGCTGGGACATCGTCCATTCGAGCGTCCGCCTCGTCTCGCCGCGGCCGATAGAGTTGACGGCCATCCCGGTGGCCTGGAGCCCGGGGACGAAGGGGCCGCTTCGGGCGCCGATCGTCGTCGCTCCGATGAACCGGAAGGAGCAGTTCGCCGCCTATCGCGGAAAGCTGGCCGGCAAGATCGTTTTGACCAGCTTGCCGGGCTCCAGCGACGAGCCGAAGGAAGCGGCGTTCAAGCGGCTCGACAGCGGCGATATCTCAAAGCTCGACGAATATAGGGTTCCGCACTTCGATCCGGACGCGGACAATGCCTTCATCAAGCGCGTTCAATTTGCTCGCGATCTCGACCAGTTTCTCGCCAGCGAAGGCGCCGTCGCGCAGGCGACCATGGCGTACCGCGACGGCAAGCTGGTTTCCGGCGAGGGTTATCAGAACCAGGTCGGCGGCTCGCCGAAGCTGCCCACGGTCCAGATAGCTGCAGAGGATTACCGGAGGCTCGCCCGAATGGCGAAGATGGGCGACAATCCGGTGCTCGAGATCGACGACGAGGTGCGTTACCTCGATGACGACACGCACGCCTACAACATCATCGCCGAGATTCCCGGAACCGATCCGAAGGCCGGCTATGTCATGGCCGGAGCGCACTTCGACAGCTGGGTGGCTGGCGACGGAGCGTCGGACAATGGCGCAGGAACCGTCGCTGTCATGGAAGCGGCAAGGATCCTGAAGGCGATCGGCGCCCGGCCGAAGCGCACGATCCGCTTCGCGCTCTGGACCGGGGAAGAGCAGGGCCTCTTCGGCTCGCTCAATTACGTGACTCAGCACCTTGCCCGGCGGCCGTTCGATGTGACCGAGAACGGGATCGTCAACTACATGAGGTGGCGCGACGCCTATCCGGTGACGCAGTTGCCCGGTTACGGTGATCTCAAGGCCTATTTCAACATCGACAACGGTTCCGGAAAGCTCCGCGGCATCTATGCCGAAGGAAACGAGGCGGCCGAACCCATGCTTCGGCAATGGCTCTCGCCGTTCGAGAGCATGGGGGCTGGCGCGGTGGTTGCCGGGCCGACCGGCGGGACAGACCATGAGTTCTTCCAGTCGATCGCGATCCCGGGCTTCGAGTTCATCCAGGACCCGCTCGACTACGAGAGTCGGGTTCACCATTCGAGCATCGACACGCTCGATCACATGAGGCCGGATGATTTGCGGCAGGCATCAGTCGTGCTCGCAGGAATCCTGCTCGAGGCTGCGAATAGCGACAAGGAACTGCCGCGGCCGCCGATGCCGACCAAGCCCGTCCCGACCGATCCCTTCAAGTACGACTATCCCGACCCGAAATAACATTCGGTCTCAGCAGTAGGAACGATTGCGAAGAGCAACCCGTTTTACGCCGGTGGATTCTTCCTGGATTTGGCAGGTGTAACATGCGTTTGCGTATCCCCTACATTTCGCTCCTGGCAGCCGGCGCGCTCGCGCTTGGCGGCTGTGCTTACGGTGATTTCGGCTACGGCGGCGGCTATTACGACGGCTACGGCTATGGCGGGCCCTACGTCGGGCTTGGCTATTCCAGCGGCTATTACGGTGGCTACGGCTATGGCGGTTATGGCTACGGCTATGATCCATTCGGCTGGTACGGCGACTATTATTATCCGGGCGCCGGCATCTACGTGTACGACAGCGGCCACCACCGCCACGTCTGGAACGACAGCCAGCGCAGCTACTGGACGAGCCGGCAGTCAACCTACCAGACGCGGACCGGCCACAGTTGGAGCGGCACGAATCGGAGCGGCTACAACCGGACCGGCGGGCATCACCGCACGCACTAACCCTGCGGCCGGCGCCTGATCAGAACGATCGAGGTGAAGGTCATGACCGGGATTCCGTCTTGGTTCGTGACGGTCGTGTGAGTCCGATACGAGCCCATGAACGGCTTGCTCCGCGACAGCGTCTTCTCGACGATCTGGCCGTGCACGTGGAGGGTGTCGCCCGGATAGACGGGCTTTTTCCAACGCAGGTCGTCGATGCCCGGCGAGCCGAGGCCTGCCTGGTCGTGGGCGACCACATGCCTGGCGATCACCGCCATCGTCATCGCGGCCGTGTGCCAGCCGCTGGCGGCGATACGTCCGAAATGGGTCTTCGCCGCCTCCTCGTCCGAAAGGTGAAAGGGCTGAGGATCGTATTTGCGCGCGAACTCGAGAACTTCCTCGCGCGTCACTTCATACGAGCCGAAGTTCGTCTCCGAGCCCACTTCCAAGTCTTCGAAATAGATCATGCCAAACGGATAGCGTGACGCCCCGCTTGGCGCGAGTGGGGCGCACGGCTAGGCTCGGCGCATGGCGACCACGGTCCCGCTTCCGAGCAGGTACGATCCCCGGCTGATCGAGGCGGCGATGGCGCTCAACGAGAATCGGCTCGAGATCGCCGAGCGGATCCTCAAGCCCTATCTGAAGGAAGACCCGTTCGACGCGGCGGCGGTCCGGATGCTCGCCGAGCTTGCAGCGCGCATCGGGCGAGTTCGGGACGCGGAAAACTTGCTTCGGCGCGCCGTGGAGCTCGCGCCCGGCTGGGTGGCGCCCAAAGCCAACCTGGCACTCGTTTTGGGACGCACCGGACGCCCCGCGGAAGCGATGGAGCTCCTCGACGACGTCTTTGCCCGCGAGCCGGACGAACTCGGCCACTGGAACCTCAAGGCGGCGACGCTCGGACGGCTCGGGGACTTCGACGAAGCTATCGCCATGTATGAGGCGGTCCTTCAAAGATCGCCCAAGCAGCCCAAGACCTGGATGAGCTATGCGCTCATGCTGAAGACCGTTGGCAGGCTCGACGAGGGCATAGCTGCTTACCGTAAAGCGATCGATCTTGCGCCGACCCTGGGCGAGGCCTGGTGGGGCCTGGCGAACCTCAAGACCGTCAAATTTACCGATGAGGACGTCACTGCCATGCGGCGCGCACTCGCATCACCCGGGATCAGCGACGACGATCGCTGCCATCTCGACTTCGCGCTCGGCAAGGCCATGCACGACGAAGGCCGGTGGGACGAGGCGTTCGAGCATTATTCGCGGGCCAATGCGTTGAGAACGAAGGTGCAGCGCTACGATCCCGCCGATGTCCACAAGCTAGTCGAAGGGAGTATCTCTGCCTTTACCGCGGAGAGTTTCGCTCAGCGGCGGGGAGGCTGCGAATCTACCGAGCCGATCTTCATTGTCGGCTTGACCAGGGCGGGATCCACCCTCCTGGAGCAGATCCTCTCCTCGCACAGCATGGTCGAGGGGACGTCTGAGCTTCAGGACATCCCGATCCTTGCCCGTCGCTCCGCGGGCACATCTCGAAAAGCACTTGAGCTTACCCTGGACGAACGGCGGGAACTCGGCGAAGAATATCTGAGGCGCACGTTGGTCCAGCGCCGCACCGACAAGCCGTTCTTCATCGACAAGCTTCCGAACAACTGGATGTGGATTCCCTTCATCCATCTGATCCTTCCGAACGCAAAGATCATCGACGCGAGACGGCACCCGCTGGGATGCTGCTTCTCCAACTACCGCCAGCATTTTGCGCATGGACAGGGGTGGACGTACGACCTCGAGTACCTTGGCCGTTACTATTCGGACTATGTGCGCATGATGGCCCACATCGACGCCGTCCTCCCGGGCAGAGTTCACCGCGTGATCTACGAGCGAATGGTGGACGACACCGAGCAGGAGGTGCGGCGGCTGCTCGACTATTGCAAGCTGGACTTCGAAC
>DASQYQ010000004.1:0-3270 GCA_035639115.1 Sphingomicrobium sp.
ACCGAACCCGTTTCTCAAGATTGACGTAGCTGAAAAGCTCGCCAGTCCGCTCATCCCCACCCCGCATCGCCCAACCTCCGAATCGCTTCGGAGAAAGTGAATCACTCAATCAGCCAAACCGCGACCTTCTTCTTCAACAGCCTGCAGCGCGCAGTTTTTTACTCCGCCGCCGCGGACTGCGCCGATCGTTAGTGCACACAGCAGGAGACAAGACCCGAAGACGCCGGTTGAACAAGCTCTCATGCGCGGATTGGTTACCGCATGACCGTGGTTCCGTCTCGGGGCTGCCTCGCTCTAGAATCGAGCATCGGTCCGGGGACTGGCTCATAACAGGCACGAGGGTTCCCCACCGTGGTCCTGCCTCCAGCAATGTGCACCTCGGATTTTTAACCGATCTCCTTTTTCGTTGGTTTAGTTTCGGTGGCCTGGTCAGATGAGCTCGGGCTGCGCAACGCGGGCGATCGCCCAGATGAAGCCAACCATCTCGCGCGCGATCGCGGTGGTGACTACGACCTTCGGCTTACCGATTGCAGCGAGGCGCCGATATCGCGCGCACAACCGGACCTGCGCTTTCCAGGCGATGTCCCTGATCGCCGCGGATAGTGGCTCGAGGCGATCATGAAGTTCCCGACTGACGCGGGCCGACATGCGATAGGTCCAGGCGCCCTCGATCAGGACGCGACGCGCAAGTGCATTGCCTGCCTTGGTAATTCCGGCACGCCGGACGGTGCTTCCGGACGAGTGCTCGCTCGGCACCAATCCGAGATAAGCCATTAGCTGGCGAGCATTGGTGAAGCGTCGAAAGTCACCGACTTCGGCCACCACCGTAACCGCGGCGACGAGAGCGACTCCGCGCATCGCTTGGAGTGACGTAGCGACCGGCGCCATCGACCAGCTCGGCATCAGCTCTTCAATCTGCCGCGTCAGCCGGTCGCGTCTGGATTCCGCATCCTCGACAGCATGGATATAGTCCTGCAGCACGATCTGCTGCGCCGGATGATCAAAGCGCACCGTGGTGAGCCAGCGTCGATATGCCAGGGTCCAGGCGCGAGCCCCGTGGTAAATCCGGTCGTGATGTAGCAGAAAGCCTTGCAGATGTTGCCGCGCCTTCGACAGCGCTCGCACCGCTGTCGCCCGCGCGCGCACCAGATCGCGCATCGCTTCATGGGCAGCGTCGGGTATCCAGATCGGCGTCAGTTCGCCGGCACGATGCAGCTTCGCCAGCATCAAAGCGTCACGGCGATCGGTCTTGACCCGGTCACCCGCCTTCATCGGAATCAGCGATGGTGCCACCACGACGCAGTCGTGCCCCAACCCGGTCAGCAAACGGTGAAGTCCATATCCACAAGGACCGGCTTCGTAGCAGAAGTTGAGGCGACGCCGATGCTTGCCAATCCGAGCAACCATTTTGCGCAGGACGTCGGGGCGGTTCTCGAATACGCCAACCTCTCGAACCTCCCCACCGCGGCCGCTCTCGGCAATCGCCACGCAAACCGTCGCCTTGTGCACATCCAATCCGACGTATGTGATATCGTTCATCAGGCCCGCCCTCCATGCTTGAGGCTCTGTGCCGGCAATCCAGCACAACCCTCGACATTTGCATGCCGAGGACGGGCCGCCGATCACTCAGCGAACATCGGGTCTAGTGGCGGCAGGAAAGTGCAAAAAGCTCGCGCTCACAGCCTGCATGCGCAAGCTCCTCGTCATCCTCAATGCCATCTTGAGAGAGCACGCCCCATGGCAAGCCGCTTGACCAACTCCACCGCGGCGTCGTCCGAGGCGCTCGTGCGCAACATCCGGCGGGCAACCCGGAAGCACCACGCTGCCGAAGAGAAGATCCGCATTGTGCTCGATGGCCTGCGCGGCGAGACCTCAATCGCCGAGCTTTGCCGGCGCGAAGGCATCGCCGAGAGCATGTATTACTCTTGGTCGAAGGAGTTCCTGGAGGCCGGCAAGCGCCGGCTCGCCGGCGATACCGCGCGGGCCGCGACGACCGATGAAGTCAAGCAGCTCAGGCGCGAGGCGCAGGACTTGAAGGAGGTTGTCGCCGAGCAGGCATTGGAATTGCGGCTGCTTAAAAAAAGCATGATCGGGGATGGGGGAGACCAAACATGAGGCTCCCCGCATCTGAGAAGCTTGAGATCATCGGCCTCGTCGAGCAATCGCATCTGCCGGCCCGGCGAACGCTGCAGATGCTCGGGATCAAGTCGTCGACGTTTTACCGCTGGTATGACCGGTTCCGATCTGGTGGCCCTGAAGCCCTCGAAGACAAGGCGTCGAAGCCGGATCGGGTCTGGAACCGCATTCCCGACGACATCCGGCAGCGCGTTGTCATGATGGCGTTTGAGCAGCCGGAGCTCAGCCCACGCGAGCTGGCGACCAGGTTCACCGACACCAACAGCTATTACGTCTCGGAATCATCAGTCTACCGGCTATTGAAGGCCCATGACCTGATCGGCAGCCCAGCCTTCATCGTCATCAAGGCCGCCGACGAGTTCAACGACAAGACGACGGCGCCCAACCAGCTCTGGCAGACCGACTTCACCTATCTCAAGGTGATCGGCTGGGGCTGGTACTATCTCTCCACCATCCTCGATGACTACTCGCGTTACATCATCGCCTGGAAGCTGTGCACGACGATGCGTGCCGACGATGTCACCGATACACTTGAGTTGGCGTTGGTGGCCTCAGGCTGCGGCAGCGCCAAGGTCGTGCACAAACCACGACTGCTCAGCGATAACGGATCGAGCTACATCTCGAGCGATCTTGCCGAATGGCTAAAGGACCGTGGCATCGCCCATGTTCGCGGCGCGCCATGCCATCCGCAGACCCAGGGCAAGATCGAGCGCTGGCACCAGACCCTCAAGAACCGCATTCTGCTCGAGAACTATTACCTGCCCGGTGATCTTGAAGCCCAGATCGCGCGCTTCGTCGAGCACTACAATCACAGGCGCTACCATGAAAGCCTACAGAACCTGACACCAGCCGACGTCTACTTCGGCAGAGCTCAGACCATCCTTCTGGAACGAGAAAGGATCAAACGCGACACCATCAGACAGCGACGATTGCAACATCAGTTGAAAGCCGCCTAATCTCAAACCCAAACGAGCCAGAGCCTCCGTCCCTAAACAGCTCAGATTGTCCCAAACCATTTGAAGACGGACAAGTTGGCAGGCATAGACTTCATCGACGAGAATAATGGGGGGCCAGGAGTACGCTTGCGTAAGCGACAACCGAGGAAGGGTTAAGGTGCGCCCTCCGGTGTCGAAT
>DASQYQ010000005.1:0-7335 GCA_035639115.1 Sphingomicrobium sp.
TACATTGCGGCGTCAGTGACTCCGAGGCGCGTCGCCCCGCTCGCCGGAGCCGGTGCTTCGTGGCGCATCGCCTTGAGGAGCCGGCGCACGCCCCAGGAGCTGATCGCCGATCCGAACAGGACCGAGACGCCAAGGCTCTCACCGGTTTCGCGTGCTAGGTCCTGGAGCACCTTCTCGCGCGTCGGGGCCTGATCCATGAGGAGCTGCTCGAGAAGCTCGT
The DNA here is from genome assembly GCA_035639115.1 of Sphingomicrobium sp. Taxonomy (GTDB): domain Bacteria; phylum Pseudomonadota; class Alphaproteobacteria; order Sphingomonadales; family Sphingomonadaceae; genus Sphingomicrobium. The sequence goes on from DASQYQ010000005.1 coordinate 221, forward strand.
CATCATGATCGGCGAGCTGTTCGAGCATTTGCGTGCGCGCTTCGTGCTCGCGGTCCTGGAGATCGGAAGGAATGTCGATGCGTTCGGACGGCTCCCCGGCGCGATACTTGAAGGCATATTCGAGTGCGAGGTCGACGAAGCCGCCGATCTTCTCGCCGTCCCAGATCGGAATTTGGCGGGCGATCAGCGGCGAGACACTCATCGGCTGCAGTGCGGACAAAAGATCGCGGATCCGTCCGTGCGCCTGGTCGATGCGGTTTACGAAGATGAGGTGCGGGATGCCAAGCTCGTCGAGGGCGCGAAGGGCAGGGGCCGCGAGTGGTGCGCGCGCCGGATCGGGATCGACGACGACTATGGCGACGTCCGCGATCGACAGCGCCTTGGCGCCATCCGCGGAGAAGCCGATCGATCCGGGACAGTCGAGCAGGGCGAACGAGTCGCCGAGATAATTGAAGTTGTAGAGGTTGAGCTCGGTCGAGCCGCCGCGCGAGCGCGCTTCCGGGCTGGAGTCGCCGATGCTGGAGCCGTTGGCCGTCGACCCGAGACGGTCGGTGGCGCCGGCTGCGAACAGCATCGCTTCGGCAAGGCTGGTCTTTCCTGCGCCGGCGGGTCCCACCAGCGCGATCACTCGGGTGCCTTTGGATGGTTGTCCGGCCATGCGACTCTCCTTCGTCCGGGTTGCGGGCGTTCCGAGTCGCTGAAGGCGCCCCGAAGCGCTCTTCGTTGAAGCATTCACCGTCCGACTGTTTTCGGCGCTTGGCAAGAGGGGAACGCGTTCGCTCCGACCGGGTTGGGCCGGCAAAGGAGCAACTCGTCTTGGCAAGTATCGGTGAACGTGCGGAAAAGGCCGCCACGGCGAGCCCCGTGGAAAAAGGACGGCACGCTGAAACGCCCGCTGAAATCCCGGCCCCCGGCTGGAAAGAGATCGCTTTCCGGACTTGGAAGGAATCGTCGAAAGACAATGTGTCGCTAGTCGCCGCGGGAGTCGCCTTCTACGGACAAGTTCGCTGGCTATGGGTTCAACAAGAGCCACGCCGCTGCGATTTGCTCCTCGGCGTTCTTGCGGCGCCCGAACATCGGAATGTTGTCCATCGGGCCCGGGTCGCTGGAATGCGTCACGTCGGGATGATTTCTACGGCGCTATCGACGCTCGGGCTCTCGATGCTTTGCAGGCGCGGGGCATTGCTGTTGGCGTCGGCGGCAGGGTTGTCACTGCTGAAACGGGACGACTAAACCTCCTCAGATGGATGACGCCGGCAAGACGAGCGATCCTTATGGGCATCGGGCGGGCTCACCCGCCGAGATGCCGCGCCGCGCCTGGAAAGACATCGTCGCCCGAACCTACAAGCGCACGTGGGACGATAATGTCGCCCTGGTTTCCGCAGGTGTGGCCTTCTATGGCTTCTTCGCCTTGCTCTCGCTGCTAGGCCTAATCGTCCTTCTCTACGGCTTCTTCGCCGACCCACTCACGGTCATCGAGCAGATGCGCAAGCTGACCGCGATCCTGCCGCCGGACGTCGTCATCCTGATCGGCGATCAGCTCCTGACCGCGATCCACTCTTCGGAAGGAACGAAGGGGATAGGAATCCTCATCGCCATCCTCGTCGCAATCTACGGCGGCACCAATGGCTCAGCCTCCGTGATCACCGCACTCAACATCGCTTACGAGGAGAAGGAGAAGCGAAGCCTCTTTCGGTTCTACCTGCTTGCGGTCTGCATGACCTTCAGCGCCGTCCTCGTCGCCTTCGTCGCACTCGCGGCGACTGCAGCGGTCGGATATATCGACAATGCCCTCCCACAGGTCGCGCCGGCATTGGTTCTAGCAGGTAAGCTCGTTGGTTACCTGCTGTTGGCCGTCCTGGCCGCGCTCATGGCGTCCGTCCTCTACCGAGTCGGTCCGTCGCGCGAGGACGCCAAATGGAAATGGATTACACCCGGGTCGACGTTCGCCGCGCTCTCATGGCTTCTGCTAACTCTCGCGTTCGGTTTCTACGTCAGCCATTTTACGGACTATAACGCGAGCTACGGCTCGCTCGGCGCGGTCGTCGCTCTTCTCACTTGGATTTACCTGTCAGCATATGCATTCGTGATCGGGGCCGAGCTCAATAGCGAAATCGAGCATCAAACGGCCAAAGACTCGACGACTGGCGCTCCGAAGGCGCTAGGGGATCGCGGCGCCTGGGCCGCCGACAACGTCGCAACGGACGAGACCGTGCAGGACCGCCCCGAGGAGAAGCGCGAAGGGCAGCGGCTAACGCAAGCCGCGCCGAAGGTGGCCGAGGAGAAGGGCTAGGCCGCCGGCAGCAGTCGACGCTCTCCGGCGAGGCGGAGAAGCGCAGCCTGCAGCTTCTCGAACGCACGGACTTCGATCTGGCGGATTCGCTCGCGGCTGACTCCGTAGACCTGCGAGAGCTCCTCCAGCGTCTTCGGCTCGTCCGCGAGGCGGCGCTCCATCAGGATGTGCTTCTCGCGGTCGTTCAGGGATTCCATCGCAGCGACGAGCAGGTCGTGCCGTACCTTGGTCTCCTCGTCCTCGGCGATCATTTCGTCCTGGAGCGGACCGCTGTCGACGAGGAAGTCCTGCCACTGAGCCTCGGCTCCTTCGTCGCCCTTCAGCGGCGCGTTGAGGCTGGTGTCGCCGCCCATCGCCATGCGACGGTTCATCGACACGACCTCTTCCTCGCTAACGCCGAGGTCGGTCGCTATCTTGGTGACGTCCTGCGGCTTGAGGTCGCCTTCCTCGAACGCGTCGATCTGGTTCTTCATCCGGCGGAGATTGAAGAAGAGCTTCTTCTGAGCCGCCGTGGTGCCCATCTTCACCAGGCTCCACGAGCGCAAGATGAATTCCTGAATTGAAGCCCGGATCCACCACATGGCGTAGGTCGCGAGGCGGAATCCGCGGTCGGGCTCGAACTTCTTCACGCCCTGCATCAGCCCGATATTGCCTTCGCTGATAAGCTCGCTGACCGGGAGCCCGTAACCGCGGTAGCCCATGGCGATCTTCGCCACTAGGCGAAGATGCGAGTTGACCAGCTTCGCCGCAGCCTCGGTGTCTCCATGCTCACGCCAGCGCTTGGCGAGCATATACTCTTCCTCAGGACTGAGAATCGGGAATTTCTTGATCTCCGAAAGATAGCGGTTGAGTCCGGCCTCCCCACCGGACGAGGGGAGCGAGACGATCCCTTTTTGTGCAGCCATGTTACTCGTCTTCTCCCTTATTTAGGGCGATTATGCTGCCCTAGCTGGTTAAGCTTTATACACCAAGCGCCCGCTTCAGTTCCTGCATGTCAGGCGGCATGGGACTTGCGAACGACAACCTGTTTTTCGTTACCGGATGCGTGAAAGCGAGCTCGGCAGCGTGCAGGGCCTGCCGGTGAAATCCAAGTTCATTCAGTAGCTTGCCATGTGTCTTTCCCGAACGTCCGTAGACAGGATCGCCGACGAGCGGATGGCCGATCGAGGCCATGTGGACGCGAACCTGATGAGTACGTCCGGTCTCGAGCCTGCATTCGACCAGCGCTGCATCCCTCAGCAATTCGAGCCTCTTCCAGTGAGTCACCGCTCGCTTGCCCCGTTCGCCCTCGACGACGGCGATCTTCTTCCGGTTCGCGCTGGAGCGGGCGAGGGCGGCATCGATACTTCCTTCGCTCGCCTTCGGAACCCCGTTTACGATCGCGAGGTAGCGCCGATCGATCGAATGAGCCGCGAATTGCTTGGCCAGGCCTTCGTGAGCGACGTCCGTCTTCGCAACTACGAGGAGACCCGAGGTGTCCTTGTCGATCCGGTGGACGATCCCGGGCCGCGCAACGCCTCCGATACCCGACAATTTCCCCGCGCAATGGTGGAGAAGCGCGTTTACGAGCGTTCCGTCGAAGTTACCCGCGGCCGGATGGACAACCAGCCCGGCGGGTTTGTCGACGACCAGCAGATGATCGTCCTCGAAGGCGATCGTCAGCGGGATGTCCTGCGGTTCGTTATGCGCCGGCTGAGGCTCCGGGATGGCAAGGCGCACCGCTTCGCCACCTCTCACCTTGAGCGCCGGGTCGCGGAGCGGGGAGCCTTGAGCGACGACCGAGCCGCCCCGGATCAGAGCCTTCAGACGCTCGCGCGAGAGCGTCGGAACGGCATCAGCGAGCGCTCGATCCAGCCGCCAGCCCGCATGGGCGGCCTCCAGGCGCACATCGATCGTCTGAATTCCCCCCATCTTCCTCGTGGAATATGGGTTCGCGGCCGTCACGGTTCAATGGTCGTAACTTGCGTGATGTTAAACTCTGACGCATTCAGCGCGCGTGAACGCGCTCGATCTCGCCAGCCTGCTTTGCTCGCGGCTCTGCCACGACCTGATGTCGCCCGTGGGCGCGCTCAATAACGGAATGGAGTTGCTCGCCGACGAGAATGATCCGGAGATGCGCGAGAAGTGCCTGGAGCTCCTTTCGGATAGTGCACGGGCGACCGCGAACAAGCTGAAGTTCTTCCGGCTCGCGTTCGGCGCGGGCGGCGGCTTCGGTGACGAGATCGACACGACGGAAGCGCGTACGTCGCTCGAGGGCTTGTTCAAGGCCGAAGGCAAGATTGAGCTCGGCTGGGTGGTCGAAGAGGAGAAGCTTCCGAAGGGCGCGATCCGACTTCTGCTGAATCTTGCGCTCCTCGCCGGCGACGCTCTGGTTCGAGGCGGCCACTTGGACGTCGGCGCCGAGCGCCTGGACGGCCGAGTTGAGCTTGCGGTGCGTGCCGAAGGCCCGAGAATCCTGCTCGATCCGGTTCTCCGCGAAACGCTTGCGACCGGCGGCGGAGCAACGGTCGAACCACGCGCGGCGGGAGCCTGGCTTGCCCATAGCCTCGCCGCGGAAGGGGGCGGGTCGCTCCGGCTCTCAGACCCGACGAGCGATGTGCTCATGATCGGCGCGACGATTCCCGTGAGGTAGAGCAACGGCTGCTTCCAGCTCGGCTTCGGTGAATGGCCGCGTCGGTCTACTCATCCTTCGCGACTGATACTCGACAGGGATAACGCAGCGTTAACTCCTGCCCGGCATAAGCCCTCCAAGCAGCGCGTGAAGGGCAGCCGTAGCCGATGGACGATCTGATTGCCGATTTCGTAGCCGAATGCCGCGAAATGCTCGAAGCCTTGGGCGGGGAGATCGTCGCCTGGGAAGCCGAGCCTGACGACCGCGCCCGGCTCGACAGCATTTTCCGCTTCGTACACACGGTGAAGGGCAATTGCGGCTTCTTCGACTTTCCACGGCTCGAGGCCCTCAGTCATTCCGCTGAGGATGCGCTTGCCGATGTCCGGGCTGGGCGCCGTCATGCCGATGCCCCGCTGGTCAGCGCCGTCCTCGCGATCATCGATCGGATTGGCGAGATGATTGCTTCGATCGAAGCAGGCGAGGAGATGCCTGGCGGTGACGACAGCAGCCTCATCCAAGCGCTTGCGCCGGGCGCGGAGGGAGCGGCAGCACCAGTCACCGTCGCCGTCGCCGAGGGCCAGGGGCGCGCCGCATCCGCGCCGCGGACTATCCGCCTTTCGGTCGAGTTGCTCGATCGCGTGATGAGCACGGTCTCTGACATGGTGCTCGCGCGCAACGAGCTTGCGCGGCGCCTTCGCGAGGCTCCGACCGAAGTCGCGGTCGATGGCGCGTTCGAGCGTCTCTCGGCCATCATCGCTGACATGCGCGACGCGATCACCCGGACGCGCATGCAGCGGATCGAGAACCTCTTCGTCGGCTTGCCGCGGATGGTCCGCGACCTGTCGGCCGAACTCGGCAAGCAGGTTCTGGTCGACATCGAGGGGGGCGACGTCGAACTCGATCGCGAAATGATCGAGATGATCCGCGATCCGCTGACCCACATCATCCGCAACGCGGTTGACCACGGCATCGAAACGCCAGCTGAGCGGCTCAAGGCCGGCAAGCGCGAAATTGGCATCCTCTCAGTTTCTGCCCGTCAATCGGGCAACCAGATCCTCATCGACATCCAGGACGACGGGCGCGGAATCGACGGGAAGAAGCTTCTCGCCAAGGCGCTCGATGTCGGCCTCCTTGAAAGGGACGAGGCTGCCAAGCTCTCCCCCCGTGAGCAGCTGGCGCTGGTCTTCGAGGCGGGGCTGTCGACGGCGAAGGAAGTTACATCCATTTCCGGACGCGGCGTCGGAATGGACGTCGTCCGCTCCAACATCGAGCGCATCGGGGGCATCGTCGAGCTCGATAGCAAGCTCGGCGCCGGTACCCGAATGACTCTGCGCGTGCCGCTCACGCTGACCATCATTCCGGCGCTCACCGTCTCGATTGCCGGCCAGCATTTCGCGATCCCGCGTTCGGCGATCGAGGAGATTGTCCGCGCCAACGGCGAGAGCGTAACTCTCGAGCATCTCGGCGGCGCCGGAGTCGCGACAATCCGTGGGCGCAGGGTGCCCGAGGTCTCGCTCGCGGAGATACTCGGCCTCGAGAGCGACGTCGACGAAATCGACCGCAAGCTCATCGTCCTCCGCCCCGCGGGTGGCGACGTTTACGCGCTTTCCGTAGACAGGATCCACGACCACGAGGAATTGGTGGTAAAGCCCGCCGCGCCCGCGGTCATGGCGACCGGACTCTACGCCGGAACGACACTTGCCGATGACGGCAGCCCGATCCTCCTGTTTGATCCTGCCGGCCTGGCGCAGGTCGGCGGAATCAAGCTCGAGGCGCCAGAGCGCTCGGCGCGAATCGCCGAAGGGCCGCAGGCCACGGCTTCCAGGTCGCTTGCGGTGCTGCTCTTCAAGACGCTCGACGGATGCCGCCGAGCGTTGCCCCTGGCAGTGGTCGATCGCATCGAGGAAGTGCCAGTCAGCGCCGTCAAACAAGCTGCCGGTCAGCTTCGAGTCCAGGTCGGCGATGCGATCCTTCCGCTCGCAGGTGCCTCGGGAATGGAGTTGCAAGGACCGAAGATTCGCCTGTTCCGTCTCAACGATGGAGCCCATGAGATCGGCTATGCCTTCGCCGAAGTCGTCGATTTCGCTGCAATCGAGAACGAGGTCATTCACGCCGAGCGGCCCGGAGAAATCAGCGGGGTCACGCTCTTGAACGGCGAGCCCGCGGAGCTGGTCGACGCGCATTGGCTGTTCGCCAATCATGTGGGCCCCG
>DASQYQ010000006.1:0-4447 GCA_035639115.1 Sphingomicrobium sp.
GAAGCGGGTCATTCCGCTGCTCCCCGCCGGGGCTCGCGATTCCCGGCGGGCGCCCGGAGCGCGGTCACTCTCCAGCCGCGGATGCCGGCGACGAGCAGGAGCACCGCCACGATCGCCGAGAGCGTAATCCCGGTCGGAACCACCGAGGTCCAGGCGTCGCGCGTGTGGACGAGGACGTTGACGATCGAGAGGATCGCGGCGGCGGCGACCAGGATGAAATCGAGCCAGCGGATCCTTCCCGCCCGGCCAAGCGCGACCTCCGCGACGAGCACGATCGCCGAGATCAGCGCAAGCACGAGCCCGCCGGCGATCAGCCAGCCCGAGAAGTTCGACCACTGCATGAGGGAGTTGCTCGAATACATATAGTCGGTGAACAGCGCCGCCATCAGCAACGTGCCGCCAAGCGAGATGAAAAAGGGGTGGAGAAGCTTCTCTTCCCGTCCCTCTGCAACTCCGTTCATGAGCTCCTCCTGTTGATGTCGCGGCCGTTCGGCCGCCCGACTCTATTCCGCCCCGTCGATGCTGAACCGCCCCGGCCCGAACGCAATAGCCTGCAGCAGCACGCCCGACGTCGCCACATACTTGAAGAAGTGGTTGAACTGAAAGATGGAGGCCGCGTCGAGCGTGAAGACCGCGAGGACCGCGGCGGCCCAGCCGCTCAAAAGGAAGATGGCCGCCATGGCAAGCCTCCCCGCCGCGGTGGCGTGGTCGAAGGCATCGAAACGTGGAGCCGCGGCTCGGGCGCCGATCCTGTTCATGACGGTCAACTCGTCGCGGTCCGCCGGCGCGTTACAGCCCGCCCCGAATTCTTCATCGGCGCGCAACAATCATGATGGTGGGCCGCATTTGGAAGCGTCGTGCGGGCTCGCTGGCCTGTCGCTTGTCGCTTTCCGGAGCCCGTCCGGCCTAGGGACACTCCCGGGCGATGATGCCGCCATTGTCCCACTTCGGCTTGTAGATCGCCTCGCCGTGCCGGAGCTGCCAGCAGGACAGGTTGACCGTGCCGGCCCAAACCACGGCGACCGTGCGTCCGTAGCGGTCGACGGTCACGGGCTCGTAGCGGACCGGGCCGAGCCGGATCGCGGCGATCAGGCTGCGTCTCGACGCCTGGCCGTCGCCAGGGGCGCATACGCGGTTGCGCGGGCAAGGCTCGATCTCGGGCGCATCGATTCCGAGCAGGCGGATGCGCGGGTGTCCGCAGTGGATCGTGTCGCCGTCGACGACATAAGCACTCGGGCAGTCGATCATCGTGCGCCGGCCGGTTGGAGCCGCCCGGCCCAGGGTTCCGAAGTCCGCCTGACCGTCATTTCCTTATCACATATCCGGGAAGGCCGGGGACGGGGCCGCCGGCATTGCCAGCCGGATCGGAGTCGCCGCCGAGCAGGCGCGCGACCTCGGCCGGGCTCTTGGTCATTGGACAGAGGTTGCACATTGCTGCTGCTTTAGCGCGCCCGGCCGATAACAATAGCCTCCGCGTCGCCCGCCGCTCGCGACGGACCCCCACCGGTAACCTGCAGCGGCCCTGCCGCGTGATTGCACAGGGACGGGCCACCCGCGGCTCAGAGGCATCCGGAATGGGAGCGACCGCTTGGTGCCGCTCGATCGCTGCACCGGATCGCTGAGGAACAATCTCAATGCAATTGAAGGACAAGACGGCGATCGTGACCGGCGGCGCCCACGGGATCGGCAAGGAGATCGCCCGGCAATTCGTCAGCCAGGGCGCGAGGGTCGGGATCGCCGGCCGAAACCTCGAGGCGGCCCGCGCGGCGGCGGAGGAGATCAGTGCCGGGCCCGGCTCGACCCTCGCTGTCGAGATGGACGTGACCAGCGAGGAGCAGGTGGAGGAAGGGGTCGAACGGGTCTGCGCCGGCCTCGGCGGCGTCGATATCCTGGTCTCGAACGCCGGGATCCAGATCGTCGGGCCGGTCGAGAGCTATGCGTTCGCCGACTGGAAGACGATGCTCGCGGTTCATCTCGACGGAGCGTTCCTGACCACCCGCGCATGCCTCAGGCATATGTACGCGGGAGGGCGCGGCGGCTGCATCATCTACATGGGCTCGGTCCATTCCAAGGAGGCCTCGAAGCTCAAGGCGCCCTATGTCGCCGCCAAGCACGCTCTCCTTGGCCTTGCGAGGGTAGTCGCCAAGGAAGGGGCAGAGCGCGGAGTCCGGGCGAACGTGATCTGTCCGGGCTATGTCCGCACGAAGCTGGTCGAGAAGCAAATCCCGGAGCAGGCGAGGGAGCTCGGGATCAGCGAGGAGGACGTGATCAGGAAGGTCATGCTCGCCCAGACCGTCGACGGCGAGTTCACGACGCTCGACGACGTCGCCCGCTGCGCGGCCTTCCTCGCGGCCTTTCCCTCCAATGCGCTGACCGGCCAGTCGATCGTGGTCAGCCACGGCTGGTACATGCAGTGAAGCGCTAGCGCCGATGAGCAGGCCCGCCGGGTCCGGCCCGGAGTAGGTCGCGGAGTCGCGGCAGGGCCGCCGCCGGCCTGAGTGCCGGCCGCGCGGTTGAGCGGTTCGTCTCCCGCGCGGAGCCTGGTTCTTAAGGTCCTCGGTCCCCGGGGCCCGGCACTCGAACCCCGAGCTGGCCCTGGCCGGTCATGGGTTGCGGCGGCCACTGCGGCGTGGCTCGAAACCGTCCCTTGGTGGGCCGGGCGGCATTGCTCGCCCGGTCCGAGGTCGAAAGGGGCGCGGCCGGCGCCGGGAGGGCTAGGAGCACCGCCGCGCCCCGCGGCTGCCGGCGAGCGGGTGGCAGCCGAAAGGGTCCGTTTACAAGGCGTAGGGGCGGTCGGACCGCCGGCGGATCCTGGACTGCCCCGCGCGGATTGCGGAGATGAGGCTCGCGGTCATCATTCCGGCGACGAAGACGCCGATGCCGATGAAGATCATTGGGAAGCTCCTTGGATGGCCGCCGTCGAGCGCGGCGGCATTCCTGGGTTCGGGGATCGGATGATCGCCGAGGCGCCGGTGAAGACGGCGGCGAAAAGCTCGAAGAGGTTGACCGGTGATGACTGCGGTCGCGTGGCCGGCGGACTGGCGCGACTGCCCCATTCCGCCATTCTCCCGAATGGCCGCGCGGACCGCGATAGCGGTCCGGCAGCGCTGGGAGGAAGCGCTTCCGGGGCTGGCGCTCTCCCGCGCAGGATGGGCAAGAGGCGGAAGCTGACCATCCCGCTGCCGATGGCGCTGGCGAGGCCGGCGACGAGGACATTGCCGCGAAGCATCGGGGCACGAGACGAGGGAGCGGCGGATGCCATTACTTCCCGCTCGTTCCGGGCAGGTCGATGGTTACGTCCAGCGACTGGCCCGCTCCGAACGGATGCGAGTCGAGCTCGCGGTGGCTAGATGAAATGGCTGGACTGGTCGGGGCTTCCAATCATTCCTGGCGCGGCGCCAATGCCGGCCTGGCGCAGCCTGCTTGCTGTCGGCAGTTTGGCCCCGGACCTTATCAAGATCTGCTCGGATCCATCCGGGGCGAGCCAATCGGCGAGGACGCTGCGAAAGCAGCTGCGTAACCAGAGCCGATCCTTGCCGAATGAAGCGTGACCGTTGGGCGGAAGGCCTCGCATTCTAAAAGAGAGGCGCGGCATCGGGATGGGCTCGAACGCGGCCAAACCTGATTTCCGGTGTCGGGGTTGCGCTTCCCGACGATCGAAGCGGGCGGCTCATTGCATTGCGAAGCGGCTCCACCACATTGTAGGCATGCCCCACAATCCAGTATCCTTTCGCGAGCACCGCGAGCTCGGCGGAGTCGCGTGGCTGCGCGACCATGATCGCGCCCTTGCCCTGGCAGCCAAGCAGCGCAAGCCGGTCCTGTTGCTGTTCCAGGAGGTCCCCGGCTGCTCGACCTGCGTGCGCTTCGGGCGGGATGTCCTTGCGCATCCGCTGATGGTCGAGCTGATAGCCGATCGCTTCGTGCCGGTAGCGATCTTCAATAATCGTCCGGGCGCGGACGCCGACATCCTGCGCCGCTACTCCGAGCCATCCTGGAACAATCCCGTGGTGCGGTTCCTCGGGCCCGATGGAGCGGAGCTCCTGCCCAGGCTCGCCGATCGCTACGATGCTCTCGGGCTTCACGAGAAGATCGTCGCCATCCTCGAGATGCTCGGCGGCGGCGTGCCCGGCTATTTCCGCCTGCTGGGCCGCGACCTGCTGGTCGACCATGGCCTCGGCACATCCGCGACCTACGCGACGCCCTGCTTCTGGTCGGGCGAGACAAGCCTCGCGCAGCATCCGGCGGTGATCACGACCGACGCCGGCTGGGTCGACGGCGAGGAGGCGGTGCGGGTGCAGTTCGATCCGAAGGTCGCCTCGCGCGAGGAGCTGGATGCTTTTGCCCGTGGCGAAGGGTTCGCCCCAGCGGGAAGCCGCGGTTTCTCGCTCGACCGCGAGCCCCAGTTCTACCTGCGCAGGGATCCGGCCCGCCACCTTCCGTTGACCCC
>DASQYQ010000007.1:0-2115 GCA_035639115.1 Sphingomicrobium sp.
GCCGGATGGCGCGTCCGAGCGCGTCGCGCCCGGCGCTTCAGTGAGCGTCTCGCCATCCCAGTGGATCGACAGCTCGGGCGTCAGGATCGACCAGCGCATGTTGGTGAAGCGATTGACGAAGAAGCTCGCCGAGCGGCGGACAATGTGATGCTCGGGCTCGAAGAAGGCGACGAACCTGCCGTCGATCTCGCGGAAGCGGACGAAGGCATGCATCTTGTGGATGTCGCGCCGCACCGCCTTGGCGAGATCCTTCAGGCGGCGGACCAAGGGATCGGCCTCGTCCTCCAACGCATCGCGATCCGACTTCAGCCGAAGCAGCATCGCGTAGAGCAAGGCGAACCGCTCGGGGTCAGAATGGCAGATGGCCTCGCGCGCGAGCTCGACGAAGGTCCGCGGCACCGGAAAGCTGGTCGCAGTCGCTTGCGGCGAATCCGAGCCGAACAGGTCGTTCACTTCCCCCTCCACCTGCCACACGACCGATTGCGCAGGAACGCCAGCCTCGGCAAGGTCGCGCGCTCGGTCGCGCCAGCCTTCGAAATCGTCGGGACCCGCGAGAGTGACCCGGCGCATGTCGATTGTCGGACCTTCGGCCATGAATTCAGGCGCAAAGCATTCGAGGTCGCGGCGAGCCGGGGCAAGCGAAGGCAATGCCGACAACGGGATTTCTCGCGCGACGATCACGGCCGAGCCATTGCCCGCGAGGGTGCCGTCCGCACTGTCGCTCGCGTCGAACCTCTGGCTCGACGAGGCCGGACTCGAGCCGCTCTCGGAACATCCTCAAGTCGAGAACAGCTCGAGCTGCTGCTTTCGAGGCGCGACCAGGGTCCGCAAATCGCCGCGATCAGTGAGCAATGTCGGTGTCCAATCGGAAGCGCTGATGAATGGTCGAACCTTGGCGATCGAGAGCGTCAGTCGAGCAACGTCGTCGAGGCGGAGCCTTCGCCACCGACGCGAAGAAAGGATTCGATCCACGGCTTTGGTGCCTAGCCCCGGAACGCGCCACAGAATCTCCCTTGGCGCCCGGTTCACGTCGACTGGAAAGCTTTCGCGATGCTTGAGGGCCCAGGCCAGCTTGGGATCGATGTCGAGCGGCAACATGCCCTGCTCGTCGGTCGCGCCCTGCACTTCCTGCTTGGTGAAACCGTAAAAGCGCATGAGCCAGTCGGCCTGGTAGATCCGATGCTCGCGGACCAGCGGCGGGCGCTCCAGCGGCAAGACCGCGCTCGGGTGGGGAATGGGGCTGAACGCCGAATAATAGACCCGGCGCAGGCCGAAGCGATCGTAGAGCGCGCTGGCCTTTCCGACGATGTCGGAGTCGCTCGCACTGTCGGCGCCGACAATCATTTGCGTCGATTGCCCCGCGGGCGCGAACGTCGGCGCCGACCTGAAATGTCTTGCCGCGTCGTGAGCGTCGGCGATCGACGCCTTCATGTCTCGCATTGCACCGGCGATTTGCGACGCGTTCTTTTCCGGAGCGAGGCGAGTCAGGCCGTCCTCGGTCGGCAATTCGACGTTGACGGAGACTCGATCCGAATACAGCCCCGCCTGCCGAACCAGCTGAGGATCGGCGTCGGGAATCGTCTTCAAATGGATGTAGCCACGAAAGTCGTGGTCCTTGCGAAGGCGCCTCGCGACTTCGACCATTTGCTCCATCGTGTAGTTGGACGAGCGGATGATCCCGGAAGAGAGGAACAGGCCTTCGATATAGTTCCGCTCGTAGAAGGCGAGCGTGAGCCGAACGATTTCCTCCGCCGTGAACCGCGCGCGACGTACGTTCGAGCTCTTGCGGTTGATGCAATAAGCGCAGTCGAAAATGCAGCTGTTGGTCAGCAGTATCTTGAGCAGCGAGATGCATCGGCCGTCGGGCGCGTAGGCGTGGCAAATGCCCATGCCTTCGGAAGAGCCGACACCCTTGCCGTCGCGGCTATCGCGACTGCTGGTTCCGCTCGATGCGCAGGAGGCGTCATATTTCGCGGCATCGGCAAGGATCGCGAGCTTCGACTGGAGATCCAGCAAGGGCATATGTTCTCTATATGTTCCACAACTTCTTGTGTCTAGCCAATCATTTAGCTGAGCGCGGTCGTCGCGCTTGCGGCATGTCCGAGCGCCCCTTAC
>DASQYQ010000008.1:0-17563 GCA_035639115.1 Sphingomicrobium sp.
GGCGTCGCCTACGTCGGCGGCTACCAGGGCGCGCCGGTGTCGCACGTGATGGACGTGCTGAACGACGCGCGCGACATCCTCGACGAGCTCGGCGTGCACGTCGAGACCAACGCCAACGAAGCGGGCGCCGCGGCGATGCTCGGCGCCTCGATCAACTACCCGATGCGCGGCGCGGTGGCGTTCAAGTCCACCGTGGGCACCAACGTCGCCTCGGATGCGCTCTCCAATCTCGCCTCGGCGGGCGTCAAGGGCGGCACGCTGCTCGTGCTCGGCGAGGACTACGGCGAAGGCGCGTCCATCATCCAGGAGCGCACGCACGCCTTCGCGATGAAGTCCCAGATATGGCTGTTCGACCCGCGTCCCAACCTGCCGAAGATCGTGTCGATGGTCGAGCGCGGCTTCGAGCTCTCGGAAATATCGAGCACCCCGGTGATGCTCGAGCTGCGCATCCGCGCCTGCCATGTGCAGGGCAGCTTCCGCACGAAGGCGAACCAGCCGCCGCGCATCTCCAAGAAGGCGGTGCTTGCCGAGCCCGACTTCGACTACAACCGCATCTGCCTGCCCCCCGCGACTTACCTGCAGGAGAAGCTGAAGGTCGACGTGCGCTGGCCCGCCGCCGTGGCCTACATAAAGGAAAAGCGCCTTAATGAAGTATTCGGCGGCGAGATAAGCGACATCGGCATCGTCTGCCAGGGCGGTCTCTACAACGCCGTGATCCGGGCGCTGCATACGCTCGGCCTCGCCGACGCCTTCGGCAACGCCAAGGTGCCGATCTACTGCCTGAACGTCACCTACCCCTTGGTGCCGGACGAAATCATCGAATTTGCGGCGCACAAGTCTTCCATCCTGGTCGTGGAGGAAGGCCAGCCGGCGTACCTCGAGGAAGCGATCCTCGCCACCCTGCGGCGCCATGACGTGCAGGGCGTGAAAGTGCGCGGCAAGGATGTGCTGCCGCTCGCCGGCGAGTACACGGGCGAAGTGGTGCTGTCGGGCATCGCGAAATATCTGGGTCGCGAACAAGCCGTTCAGCCCCTGAAGACTCTGAAAGAGAGGGCCGCCCAGCTGCTCGGCACGCTGCCCGCCCGGCCGCCCGGCTTCTGCGTGGGCTGCCCGGAGCGTCCCGTGTTCTCGGCCATGAAGGTGCTGGAAAAGGAGACGGGCAAATTCCATGTCTCGGCCGACATCGGCTGCCATCTCTTCTCGACGCTGCCGCCCTTCAACATCGGCAACACGGTGCTCGGCTACGGCCTGGGCCTCGCGTCCAATTCGGCCGTGCATTCGATGATGGGGCGGCGCACGGTGACCATCATGGGCGACGGCGGCTTCTGGCACAACGGCCTGACGACCGGCATCGCCAACACCGTCTTCAACAAGAACGACGGCATCCTCGTCATCATGAAGAACGGCTACAGCTCCGCGACCGGCACGCAGGAGCTACCGTCCTCACCCCAGCACACCGAGGTCAAGGAAGACATCAGCATCGAGCGCGCGCTGAAAGGCATCGGCGTCGGCTGGGTAAAGAAGGTCTACAACTACGAGGTCGGGGCGGTCGCGGCGACCCTGCGCGAAGCGATGAGCACCGATTACCGGGGCCTCAAGGTGATTGTCGCCGAAGGCGAGTGCCAGCTGGAACGGCAGCGCAAGCTCCGGCCGGTCGTCGCCGAAAAGCTGAAGAAGGGTGAACGACACGTCCGGGTGAAGTACGGCGTCGACGAGGACACGTGCACCGGTGATCACTCCTGCATCCGCCTCTCCGGCTGCCCTACGTTGACGGTGAAGGACAACCCGGATCCGCTGCGCAGCGACCCGGTGGCCACGGTGATCGACGGCTGCGTCGGCTGCGGGCTCTGCGGCGAGAACGCCCATGCGGCGGTGCTCTGCCCATCCTTCTACCGGGCGGAAGTCATTCAGAACCCAAACCTGTTCGACCGGTGGATGGGAAAGCTCAGGAACTTGATCCATGGAACGGCAGTTCAATAAGGAAATCGAGTCGCTGAAACTCGGCGACGGCACGACCTTCCACGGCGAGGGGATCCTCGCCGTCACCAAAGCGCTGCTGCAATCCGGCGTCTCGTACGTCGGCGGCTATCAAGGGGCGCCGGTGTCGCACCTGCTCGACGTCATGGTCCAGGCCAAGGACTACCTCGACGAGCTCGGCGTGCATGTCGAGGCTTGCACGAGTGAGGCGTCGGCGGCCGCGATGCTCGGCGCTTCCATCAACTATCCGGCGCGCGGCGCGGTGACTTGGAAGTCGATCGTCGGCACGAACGTCGCCGCCGACGCGCTCTCCTACCTCGCAAGCGCGGGCGTCATGGGCGGCACGCTGATCGTGCTCGGCGAGGATTACGGCGAAGGAGGGGTGGTCGCCCAGGAGCGCAGCCATGCGTTCGCCCTGAAGTCGCTCATGTGGCTGCTCGATCCGAGGCCCAACCTCAGCAAGATCGTCGAGCTGGTCGAGCGCGGCTTCGAGCTCTCGGAGGCATCGAATACCCCGGTGATGATGGAGCTGCGCATCCGCGCCTGCCACGTGCGCGGCTCTTTTCTTGCCAAGCGCAACCGGGCGCCGGAAGTCTCGACCCGGCACAAGCTCGACGGGCCGCCGCAAGAGTTCATCTACGACCGGCTGGCGCATCCGCCGGCGACCTTCCGCCAGGAAAAGCTCAAGTCCGAGGTGCGGCTGCCCGCCGCCCGGCGGTTCATCGCGGAGCGCCGGCTGAATGAAGTCTTCCCCGGCGAGCAACGCAATCTCGGCATCGTCGTGCAGGGCGGTCTCTACAACGGTCTGGTTGCCGCGCTGCGCACCCTCGGGCTCGCCGACGCATTCGGCGCAGCGCGCATTCCGATTCTCGCCCTGAACGTCGTGTACCCGCTCGTTCCGGAAGAGCTGGTCGAATTCTCGCGCGACAAGAAAGCCGTCCTGGTTCTCGAGGAAGGCCAGCCCGAGTTCATCGAGCAGGAAGTGGCTACCTACCTGCGACGGGCCGAGGTCGCCGCCAAGCTGCACGGCAAGGATGTGATGCACATGGCCGGCGAATACAGCGCCGAGGCGATGGTGCGGGGGCTCGCCAAGTTCCTTCGCCAGCACGCGCCGCAGCTCGACGTGTCGCGCGGATCGGCCTGGGTCGAAAGCAATCAGTCGCTGCGTGCGCATGCGGCCGAGCTGCTGTCCGGACTGCCGCAGCGGCCGCCGAGTTTCTGCATCGGCTGCCCCGAGCGTCCGGTCTTCTCGGCGATGAAGCTCGTCGCGAAGGAGATCGGCCGGCCGCACGTTTCGATGGACGTCGGCTGCCATGCATTCGCGAGCTTCGAGCCGTTTTCCCAGGGCAACACCCTTCTCGGATACGGGATGAGCCTCGCCGCGGCAGCGGGCGTGAATCCCATGTCTGCAAAGCGGGTGGTGGCGGTGATGGGCGACGGCGGCTTCTGGCACAACGGTCTGCTTTCCGGCGTCGCGTCGAACCTGCTCAACCGCGGCGACGGCGTGCTGGTCGTGATGAAGAACGGCTACGCCTCCGCGACCGGGACGCAGGAGCTCATCTCCTCGCCGCCGGAGCAGGCGCGCGCGGCATCTTTGGGTGCGAGCGCGGCACATGCCGACCGGACGATCGAGAGCACCTTGCGCGGGCTGGGCGTGAAGTGGCTGCGCACGGTGGACAACTACCGGGTCGGCGCTGTCGCGAAGGCCTACAAGGAGGCGATGACCGCGCCGGAGAAAGGCCTCAAGGTGATCGTGGCCGAAGGCGAATGCCAGCTGGAGCGCCAGCGCCGCCTGAGGCCGCAGGTTGCGGAGAAGCTGAGGAGCGGCGAGCGCTACGTTCGCGTCAAGTACGGCGTCGACGAAGACACCTGCACCGGCGACCACTCGTGCATTCGCCTCTCGGGCTGCCCGACCCTAACCGTAAAGGATAACCCGGATCCGCTGCGCAGCGATCCGGTGGCGACCGTGATCGACGGCTGCGTCGGTTGCGGGCTCTGCGGCGAGAACGCTCATGCGGCCGTGCTCTGCCCATCGTTCTATCGTGCGGAAGTCATCCAGAACCCGACGCTCTGGGACCGCCTGTTCTCGAGGATGCTATGAACCTGGCCGAGCGACCGATCACCATTCTCATCGCAGCTCTGGGCGGCGAAGGGGGCGGCGTCATGGCCGACTGGCTGATGGAAGCGGCGACCCAGAGCGGGCTGCCCGCGCAGGCGACATCGATTCCCGGCGTCGCGCAGCGCACCGGCGCGACCACCTACTACTTGGAGATCTTCCCGGCGAAGAGAAGCGACCTAGGAGAACGTGAGCCGGTGCTGTCGCTCACGCCGAGCCCGGGCAACGTCGACATCATGGTCGCCTCGGAGCTCGTGGAAGCGGGCCGCGCCATGGTGAACGGCTACGTCAGCCCGGAAAGAACCACCTTGATCGCTTCCACTCACCGCATCTATGCCACGGTCGAGAAGATGCAGATGGCCGACGGGCGTTTCGAGAGCGAGAAGGTGATCAGTGCCGCGCAGCAGCTCGCCAAGCGCGCGCTGCTCTTCGACATGCGCAAGCTCGCGCAGGAGAGCGGCACCGTGATCAATGCCGTACTCTTCGGTGCCATGGCGGGGAGCGGAATGCTGCCGCTCTCGCGTGAAACCTGCGAGCAGGCGATCCGCCGCGGCGGCCGCGGGGCCGAGGCGAGCCTGCGCGGCTTCGCGGCCGGCTTCGGCATCGCGCACGGCGAGCGTACGGCGCCTCAACCGCCCGCGGCGCCAAGGCGGGCGACCGAGATCGACGAAATCCTCCAACTGGCGGAGCAACGGCTGAAGGATTACCAGGGGGAGCGCTACGCCGTGCTCTATCGCGAGCGGATAAAGCCGTTCCTGGGTGGCGATCGAAAGGTCGCGGCGACCGTGGCGCGGCACCTCGCGAACTGGATGAGCTACGAAGACATCATCCGCGTGGCCGACCTGAAGACGCGCTCCAGCCGCTTCGCCCGTGTGCGGCGCGAAGTCGGGGCGAAGGAGCACGAGCCGGTCGTGGTGATCGACTACCTCAAGCCCGGAGTGGAGGAGTTCGCGTCCGTTTTGCCGCACTTGCTCGGCAAGCGCCTCGTCTCCTGGGCCGAACGTCGCGGCAAGCTGGACGCGTACAACGTCGGCATGCATGTCCGGACCTCCGGCCTGCCCGGCTACCTCCTGGTGCGCTCGCTCGCCTGGTTGCGTCCCTTCAGGCCGATCACTTATCGTTACCGCGAGGAGCAGGCGCTGATCGAACGCTGGCTCGTCCTGGTCGCCGAGGCGGCCAAGCGCGACGCCGCGCTCGCCTGGGAGGTCGCCGAATGCGCGCGGCTGATCAAGGGGTATGGCGAGACCCATCGGCGAGGCAAGGGCAACTTCCTCGCCATCGTCGACGCCCTGGTGGAGAACCCCCCGACCGCGAGTGCCACGGAGCAGGCGCAGGCGATTCGCAAGGCACGCGAGGCAGCGCTGGCCGACCCGGAAGGCAAGGCGCTTGGCGCGACCCTCGGCAAGCCGGTGGTGTGGCTCAAGCCCGTCGCGCGTACGTAGAATTTCCTTTTCAGGAGGCATCGCCATGGCCAGCGTCCCGCAGACCGCCATCTCGCCGCGTCAGGAGCTCTACCGGCGCATGGACAAGGACCATCTCGCACCGCTCTGGGAAGTGCTGCACGCGCTGATTCCGAACGAGCCGGCGACGCCGTGCCAGCCTGCGCTCTGGAAGTACCGGAATATCCGGCCCTATATCCTCGAAGCCGGCAAGCTGATCACGGCGCGGGAGGCGATTCGTCGGGTGCTGGTCCTCGAAAACCCCGGCATGCGCGGCGAGTCGTGCATCACGCAAAGCCTCTACGCCGGGTTGCAGCTCATCCTGCCGGGCGAGATTGCGCCGAGCCATCGCCACTCGCAGTCGGCCCTGCGCTTCATCGTCGAAGGCTCCGGCGCCTATACGGCGGTGGACGGCGAGCGTACGACGATGCAGCCGGGCGACTTCATCATTACCCCCTCGTGGACATGGCACGACCACGGCAACCCGGGCAACGAGCCGGTCGTCTGGATGGACGGCCTCGACATCCGCATCGTCCAGCTCTTCGGCGCGCAGTTCCACGAGGTGTACCCCGAGGAAGTTCAGCCGGTCACGCGCAGCGTGGGAGCGGCGACCGCGCGCTATGGCAACGGCCTCGTGCCGCTGGGCGCCACGGCGCCCTTCGGCAAGACCTCGCCGATCTTCAACTATCCTTATACGCGCAGCCGCGAGTCGCTCGAGCTGCTCGCGAGGGATCAGGAGCCCGACGCCTGCCACGGGTGGAAGATGCAGTTCGCCAACCCGCTCACCGGCGGGCACGCGATGCCGACCATCGCCGCCTTCATCCAGCTCCTGCCCCGCGGCTTCCGCTCGCTTCCATATCGCTCGACCGACGGCACGATCTACTCCGTCGTCGAAGGCGGCGGAACGGTCACCATCGGAGCGGAGCGATTCGAATTCGAGCCGCGCGACACCTTCGTCGCGCCCTCCTGGATGCCGCTCGCCTTCGAAACGGCCCGGGAAACGGTGCTTTTCTCCTTCTCCGACCGCCCCGGTCAGGAAGCGATGGGCCTGTGGCGCGAGAGCCGCGGCGGATGAACGTCGCCGACCGCGACCAGTTCGCGCGGCTGTACAACAATCGCGAGCTGGTCCCCGACCATGCCCGTTACCTGGCGCGGTGGGCAGAGGATTCGCAGCGCGCCCGCGAGCGCATGACATCGCACCTCGACCTGCGCTACGGCGACATGCCGGGCGAGACGCTCGACCTCTTTCCCGCCCGCAAGGGCGACGGCAGCTGCCTGATGTTCATTCACGGCGGGTATTGGCGCTCGCTCGACAAGCGCGATTTTTCGTATCTCGCCCCCGGGCTCGTCGACGGCGGCATCTCGCTGGCGGTAGTCAACTACGATCTCTGTCCGAAGGTCGGTATCGGCGAAATCGTGCGGCAGATGCTGCGCGCGAGCCGCTGGCTGTGGCTGCACGCCGAGGACTACGGCATGGACCAGGACCGGCTGTACGTGGGCGGCCACTCCGCGGGCGGCCATCTCACCGCGATGCTGATGTGCGCGCTGTGGCCGACGTTCGACGCGCGCCTGCCGAAGGACCTCTGGAAAGGCGGGCTGGCGATAAGCGGTCTCTACGACCTGCGGCCGCTCGTCTACGTCGACTGGCTGAATAGCGACCTTCGCTTGGATGAGGTCGCGGCGCTTTCGCTTTCTCCCGCCTTCATGCCGCCGGCGACGCGTGCGCCGGTCATGACGGCGGTAGGCGGCGATGAGTCGAGCGAGTTCCTGCGCCAGAACGCGCTCCTGCGCGAGCGCTGGCGCTCGGCGTTCGCCGGCGACATCGCGATGCCGCATCGGCATCATTTCTCCGTCGTCGACGGCCTCGCCGACCAGCAAAGCGCCCTCTTCCACGGCTTGCGCAAACTAATGAAACTGGACAAATGAAAGAGTTTTTGCAGCCGGGCCGCTTCATCGACAGCGGCCACCCGGACGTCGTGCAGTTCGCGAAGGACCATGCGCAGGGCGCGAACGATCGCGAAAAGGCAGTCGCTCTGTATTACGCGGTCCGCGATGGCGTGCGCTACCACCCTTTTCAGAACTTCACGCTGGATGACACATACCGAGCCTCGGTTTGCCTGGAGCGCGGCGCCGGCTGGTGTGTGCCTAAGGCCGCCCTTCTCGCCGCCTGCGCTCGGGTCGTGGGCATTCCCGCGCGTGTCGGCTATGCGGACGTGAAGAACCACCTGACCAGCCCCGAGCTCACGCGCAAGATGGGGACCGACCTCTTCGTCTATCACGGTTACACCGAGCTGTTCCTCGAAAACAAATGGGTGAAGGCGACGCCGGCCTTCAACCTCGGCCTGTGCACGCGGTTTCGGGTAAAGCCGCTGGAGTTCGACGGGCTGCGCGACTCGATATTCCACGCCTTCGACGAAGACAACCGCCGGCACATGGAGTACGTGCGCGAGCGCGGCGTGTTCGCCGACGTGCCGGCCGACGAGATCCGTCGCGCGTTCCGCGAGACCTATCCGCAACGGTTCAACTTCGGCCCGGACGCCGCGCGTCAGGTTTTCGCGCCGGCCTGATGCGGGCGCTTCTCAAGGAAAGTTTCCGCGCCGCGGTCGCCGCCGCCGATCCCCTGAAGATCGTCGCGGCGCACCTTCCGACTCCTCCCAAGGGCCGCACTTTCGTCGCCGGCGCCGGAAAAGCGGCCGCCGCCATGGCGCTCGCTGCCGAACGGCATTTCCAGGGCGAGCTGGAAGGCATCGCCATCACGCGTTACGGCCATGGCCTGGCGACCCGCCGGATTCGGGTCATCGAGGCGGGTCATCCCGTGCCCGACGAGGCTGGGGAAGCGGCGACGCGCGAGATACTGGCGCAGGTCAACAGCCTGAAAGAGGACGACCTTCTCCTTGCGCTGCTTTCAGGGGGCGGCTCGAGCCTGCTGTCCCTGCCTGCGCCGGGCGTATCCATGGCGGACCTCAAGCAGGTGACGCGCGCGCTGCTGACAAGCGGCGCGCCCATCCAGGAGATCAACACGGTGCGCAAGCACCTCTCCGCGGTGCACGGCGGGCGCTTGGCCGCCGCATCGCGTGCGCCGGTATGCGCGCTCATAATTTCCGACGTCACCGGAGACGATCCGACGCATATTGCGTCGGGCCCGTGCGCACCCGACCCTACCACGTGTGAGAACGCGCGCCAGGTGCTTGCCCGCTATCGCGTCGAAGCGCCTTGTTCGGTGAAGGCGCGCCTGGAGGCCGGCAAGGATGAGACCCCGAAGCCGGGTGACGGCATTTTTCGGAAGGTGAACAACAAGGTGATTGCGACGGCCCACCGGTCGCTTGAGGCCGCGGCCGAGGTCTTCGCCGGGCACGGCATCCGGCCGGTCATCCTGGGCGATACCATCACGGGCGAGGCTGCGGAAGTCGCCAAGGTGATGGCGGCGCTCGTGCACGAGGTCCGACGACGTCGATCCCCGTGGCCTCCGCCGGTGGCGCTCATTTCGGGCGGCGAGTGCACGGTGACCCTATCCGGCGAAGGCGGGCGTGGCGGGCGCTGCGCGGAATTCCTGCTCTCGTTGGGCATCGAAACGGCAGGCGTGTGGGCGATCGCCGCCGATACGGACGGCATCGACGGCTCCGAGGACAATGCCGGCGCGATTCTCACGCCGGACAGCATGACCCAGGGCGGTGACGCAAAAGGCTTTCTCGCACGACACGACAGTTACGGCTTCTTCAGCGCCCTCGGCGACCTCGTCGTCACCGGGCCAACCCGGACCAACGTCAACGACTACCGTGCCATCGTCGTCAGCTGAGAAGCGCGCCGCTCAGTAACTGTATTCCGGCCGGACGTAGCACTTGAACTCGACCACGTTGCCCGAAGGATCCGCCAGCATGAAAGTCTCGTGCTCGTGCGCAGTGTTGCCGAATCGCAGCGTCGGCCGCATGACAAACCTTACCCCCAGCTTCTCGACATGACGCTTGATGCGCGAGAAATCTTCATAGCGCAGAAAGGTGAGGCCGTGATGCCGGGGATAGGCGCGCGGGTTGGCAACGATGGCGCGCCTTTCCAGGTGGCACACCAGCTGCAGCACTCCGCCGAAGCTGAAAGTCACCCGGTCCTTGAGGATACGCATGGGCTGCACGCCGAGGACTTGCCCGTACCAGCGGGCGGCTTCCTCCAGGTCGCGGCACGGTACGGCGACATGCGCAATGTACCGGCCGGCCGTCACCGGCGTGTTGTCCAGCAGGCCATCCGTAACCGCGATGTCCGTCGGCTGCAGCGCGCGCTCCGGCCGCCCCGTTTCCCGGGCGATCCGTTGAGGCGCAGCCGCACCATCGACGGCTACGGCGTCACCCTCACTGTCCAAGCCGAAGCGAGCGGGCATTCCCTTCACGCTTTGCTCGCAGTCAACTGCTCGAATTCCGCGGTCAATGCGTTCTGTACACAGCTGTGCTCCGTCTCTAGCTTCCTCAAGACGCGGCACGCTTCCATGGTCTCCGCGCGACGCGCCAATCCCTCCACGTCTGCGCAATACCGGCTCAAGACGCTCGCGCCGACGTTCGCGCTGCACGACTTCAACGAGTGCGCGGACCGCGCCATCTCGGCGGAATCGCCGGCACGCGCGGCGCGGCTCAGCGTCTCCATCAGCTTCGGCGACTCGATCAGATACAGATGGATCATGCTGGCGAGCCGCTCTGGCTTGAGCACGCGGCCGAGTTCGTCGAGGACTTGGCGGTCCAGAACTTCGGCCGCCTTGGCCGTAGCGCGCGCGGCGAGTTCGGCGGCCTCGGCTTGCGGCGTCGACGCCTTCGCGATCCACCGGTCGAGCATCTCCTGCATCGTCTGCATGCTGAAGGGCTTGCTCAAGTGATCGTCCATGCCGGCATTGAGGCACTCTTCGCGGTCGCTCGCCATCGCATTCGCCGTCAGGGCGATGATCGGTACACGCTTGCCGAGCTTCGACTGCTCTCGCCTGCGGATTTCCATCGTCGCCTCGAATCCGTCCATCTCGGGCATGTGGCAATCCATGAGGATGAGGTCGAAGGCCCCCTGTGCGTAAGCGTCGAGGGCCTCCTTGCCGTTGTTGGCCACCGTCACGCTGTAGCCCTGGATCTGTAATATGCCGACGGCCACCTGCTGGTTTATGAGATTGTCTTCCACGAGCAAGATGTGGCCGCGGATCCCGGCGGGGACACCGTTCACCGGCGCCGCAACGGCCGGCGCCGCGATCGCCTCCTGCGGGCGACCGGCCATTATGTTGACCAGGCACTCGTAGAGGACCGTCTGCCGCACCGGCTTGACGAGGCAGGCATCGAAGCCCGCTTCCCGGGCGTTCGCCACGTCGACGTGGCGCCGCGTCAGCATGACCAGTCGAACCTTGCCGATGTCAGCCCGGGCTCTGATTGTCCGCGCGAGCTCCAGCGCATCCATGCCGGGTAGACCGAGGTCAATCACCGCGATGTCGTAAGGAACGCTTCTCGCAGCCGCCTGGGCAAGCAGGTCGATCGCCTGCTTGGGCGTTTCGGCAAGCCGGATGGTCATCTCCCAATTGCTCATCTGCGCATGCAGGATGCCGCGATTGATCGCGCTCGACTCGACGATCAGCGCACGGACGCCGGTGAGCAGGCCGATCGGGGCGGACCGCGGGTCGACGCCGGGCTGCATCGGCTGCTTCTCGAAAGTGACCGTGAACCAGAAGGTCGAGCCCGCGCCGAGCGCCGATTCGACGTGGATGCTGCCACCCATCATTTCCACGAGCTGCTTGCTGATGGCGAGGCCGAGCCCCGAGCCGCCATGCTTTCGGGTGGTCGATCCGTCCGCCTGCGCGAATTCCTCGAAGATGCGGGTTTGCGCCTCGGGACTGATGCCCGCGCCGGTATCGCTCACTTCGAAGCGCATCGTGACCGTCTTGGCGGACTCGTCGAGCGTCGCCACCCGGATCACCACGGACCCCTGATCGGTGAACTTGATCGCGTTGCCGACCAGGTTGGTGAGGATCTGCCCCAGCCGCAGCGGGTCGCCTTTTACGTGGGTCACCAGGTTCGCCGGGATGCTGCAAGCGAGCTCGAGGCCCTTGACGTGCGCTCGCTCTGCGAGGAGCTCCACGATGTCTTCGATCGTGCGGCGCAGATCCATGTCGACGTTCTCGAGCTCCAGCTTTCCCGCCTCGATCTTCGAAAAGTCGAGAAGATCGTTGATGATGCCGAGGAGGTTCTGGCCGGAGCGCTGCACGGTCTCGGCATACTTGCGTTGCGTGCTGGTGAGGCCGGTTTCCAGCAACAGCTCTGTCATTCCCAGCACACCGTTCATCGGGGTGCGGATTTCGTGGCTCATCCGCGCCAAGAAGGAGCTCTTGGCGTGGTTTGCCGATTCGGCCGCTTCGCGGGCGAGGCGCAGCGCTTCCTCGCTACGCTTGTGCTGCGTCACATCGCGCGCGACGGCGATGCTTCCGATGCATTGGTTCGCGTCGTCGAGAAGAGGAGCAACCGACACCTGAATGTCGATTGCCGTTCCCGATTTGGTCGTCGCTCTAGCGTCGTACGCGAATTTTTCTCCGGCCATGAGCCGGCGCATGCGCACCTGCTCGTCGTCGGGCACCGATTCCTCGACGTTCAGCGCCCGGCCGAGGGCTTCGGCGGGAGGATAGCCGAACATTGCCGCCGCGCCAGAGTTCCAGCTCGTGATGGTGCCGGCGAGATCCTTGGTCCATATCGCTTCGCTGGACTGCTCGACAATGGTGGCGAGCAGCTTGTTCTTGGATTCGCTCTTGCCGAGGGAGGCGATCAGACTTTCGATATTGTTCGCCATGTTATTGAACGCCTCGGCGGCGAGCCCGACCTCGGGCGCGCCCTCCGGATTAATCCGCACCGCGTGATCGCCCTGGCTGAACCGGTTGGCGCCTTCCGCGAGCATGCGCAGCGTTCCGAGGTTGCCGCGGAAGATGAGCCAAATGAACTGCAGCATCAGGAATAGGGTCACGGCAACGATCTGCAGCTGCTTGACGAACTGTTGCCATAGCCGGTTCTGTGCCTTTACCGGCGTCATGCTGGCGCTCAGCGTTCCGTAGCCGACGCCGCCGGCCGTGACCTCGATGCTTTGGTCGACATGCTCAATGGCGGCTACCCGGGCGAACCAGCCCGGCGCCTCGAGCTTGTCCGGCGCATCCTGGGCGACGAGCGTTTTGCCATCCTTGTCGGTCCACGCGAACCTGTCCACCTCGCCCTTTTTCACCTGATTCTTGAGCAGCTGGCCAATCGCCGCATAGTCGCCGAGAAGGGCTTGATCGGCGACGAGCGGTGCGACAAATGCCAGGGTTTCCTTCTGCTCTCGAAGCAGCCGCGCGGAATGTTCGGCTGCGCCTTCGGCGAGGAGCAGGGCCGTCTGCACGCCACCACCGGCGACGATAGCGACGCCGACCGCGAGCATGAGACGCGAAATCAATCCCAGGTGCGTCCAGAATCGGAAGACGCGGATGCTTTTCATGATTGGGGCGTTGGCATTCGCCGACCGGTTACTTAACCTGCGTAGTCCTGTAGAACCGGCGGTAGTTGTCGTAGTCGCGGTTTTCAGCTGCGACGAAGCCGAGTTCGCCGTTCATCTTCAGCAGGTCCGCGCCCGCCTGGAGTACCTGGCGCCCCTCCGGATCCTTGACCATATTGATCAGCGCTGCCTTTACGGCCGCCACTTTTGCCGCAGGCACCCGCGGATTGGCCATGATGCACAGGTCCTGGTACATCTCCGAGGTCCATAGGGCTCGGTACTGGAATGACTCACGCCGGCCATAGCGGGCCATCACCGAGCTGTTCACCCCAGCAGCGGCGATTTTGTTCACGCGCAGCTGGGCGGACGAGGCTTCCTGATTGCCGGTGAAAACAACTTTGATGTTCACCTTCGCCCGGAGAAGCGCATCCATCGGAAGCCAATACCCGGTGAAGCCATCCGGCGATACAAACCCGACTTCCTTGCCGTTCAAATCCTGAAGAGACTGGATTGGAGACTCGACTGGGACGACGATCTGCGAGCGGATACCCGGGCCGGCAGGCCGTGCGATGACCTTGTAACCGAGCCGGTCGCGCTCCGGAGTAAAGAAGTGGTTGGTGTACAGAAAGTCGAATTTGCCGGCCTCGGCCATGGCGTTGCCCTCGGCGGCCGTCTTCGCAAGCTTCAGCTCAAGCGGTACGCCACTCTTTCGGCTGACGTGCGTGAGGATCGGATTCCAGTACTGCGCCGTCAGGGCGATGCTCCGCTGATGCAGGACATAGAAGCTATGCGCCTGTTGAGCCACCGCGCTCGATGCATGCACGGCGACTGCTGCGACGATGAGCGCTGCTACGTGTCGGATTGCTCTTGGTATCATGACTTGTCCCCTGCAGTACCGATGGCGCTCGCGCGCCTAGGTCGCCACTTTCAAGAACAGCATCGATCCGCTAAGCACGAGCAACGCGCCGACCACCCTCAGCATGCCTTCACTCGTGATGTCCATATGGACTTTGTTGCCGATGTAGAGACCGAGTGCCATCGGCGCAAGACCGAGCACGTACGCCATCTGAAGCTTGGGTTCGAGCAGCAGCCCGGCAATCAGGAACAGGCCGAGTCGGAATCCCCCATCAATAGCGATCAGCCAGGAGAAAGTTGCGCGTACCTCGCCTTTATCTAGCAGCCGACGCGTGAGATAGATGATGTACGGCGGAGATCCGACGCCGAACAGCGCTCCGGCACCGCCCCCAGCAAGCCCTGCCGGTATGGCCCATGCACGCGACAGGCGCCCCTCCGGTTGAAGCCCGAAGATGTTGCGAAATCCCACGAACATCGTAAAAGCACCCAGCGCGATCAGCACCGGTTGCGTGGGGAGGCTGAGCAGCGCGAAAGCGCCGATGCAGGCACCAATCATTCCGGCCGGCAACAAGACCTTTATCTCGCTCCAGTTCGCCTTCTTGTTGTTTGTCGTCCCGAGCACCACGGAGGCGGTGAAGTCGAGCGCTAGCACGAGCGGTATGGCGAAATGGAGGGGCTGCGATAACGCAAGCAATGGCACCGAGATCAGCCCGGAGCCGAATCCGGTAATGCCGCGTATGAAATACGCGCTCATCAAAATGCACAGCACAAGCACCATGTCCGCCACAGGTCGCTCCTCGAATCGAGACGATCGCTAGTATTGCCGTGAAGGTGAGCTTCATTTGCTCCCTTGACGTACTTTTGCAGTGTATTCGGATATGTATTTGTATATGATGGCAAAATTGCACATCCGGAAGTTCGCAGGAGAGAGTTCATGGCAGCCGTGCTCGGCCTCAATGTCGTGCCCCTGGGCGTGATCGGTGCGGAAGTCAAAGGCGTAGACCTCGCGCGTGTCGTTCCGGAGGAGATCCGGGCGATCAAGGAAGCGTGGTACCGGCACGATGTGCTCTTGTTCCGCGATCAGCGGCTGACGGACGATGACCTGCTCTCGTTTTCGACGAATTTCGGCAGGCTCGATCCGCCGCCGAACCAGGGTGCGGGCCGCAAGTCGCCCCCCGGATATCCAGACATCTACATCGTTTCCAACGTGCGCGATGAGAGGGGAGAGCCGATTGGCGCCCTCGGCGACGGCGAAGCCGCCTGGCACACCGACATGAGTTATGCGCAGCATCCGCCGGACGCATCCATGCTTTATTCCCTAGAGATTCCCGATCGCGGCGGCGACACCTGGTTTAGCAGCATGAAGGCCGCCCTAGCAAAGATGCCTGCGCCGCTCGTCGAGCGAATCTGCGACCTCGACATCAAGCACGACGGCACTTACGACTCTGGCGGGAACGTACGCAAGGGCCTCGCACCTTCCGATGACCCTCGCACGTCGATCGGCACGCCGCACCCGATCATCATCGAGCACCCCGTATCGCGCGACCGATCGCTCTATCTCGGCCGCCGGCGCAACGCCTACATCGTGGGCCTGGAGCTAGAAGAATCGGAGCGTCTCCTCGACGAAATCTGGTCCTATGTAGAAACGGCCGTGTTTCGTCATCGATGGGCCGTGGGCGACCTGGTCCTCTGGGACAATCGGACGACCATGCATCGCCGCGACGCCTTCGACCCGAAGGCCCGCCGCGTCATGCACCGCACGCAGATCAAGGGCTCAGGGGCACCGAGGCGCGCCCCGCGTCTTCGCTAGACCGCTCGGGGCGTTATGCGCGCTTCAGCGCTTCCAGCGACTGCGCGATGAGGTTGGCGCCGCCATCAAACTTGCGCTGCGCCTCGACATAGTCGCCGCCTTTCGTGCTGCGCTCTATTGCGTCGAACAGCTCACCGAGGGCCTGGGCGCCAAGTTGGTGGCATGCGCCTTTCAAGGTATGAGCCGCGCGGGCCGCGGCAGTCATGTCGCCATGCGCGATGTGCTCCGAGAATGCCGCTCGGAACTCGGCGAGCTTGGTTTCGAGCGTGCGGACAAAACCGGCGAGCACGTCATGCCGTCCGATGGATTGCTCAATGCGCCGGATTTCGGCTATCAGCTCGCGGTCGAGCAACACGTTCGCCACTAGGTCTCCCGCCGCTCCTTATGCAGACGATATGCTGTCTGAAAAGAGGCGGGTTCCGTCAGTGCATAGTGCACAACGCGAGCAGCATGAGCTTGCGGACGGCGGGTTCAGGGGCGGACCGAGCCGGCACAATAGGCACGCAACGCAGCACGCGCCCGATCGGCCAGATCAGGCGGCGGTCGTGGTGCCTTTTTCTTTCTTCTTCGTCGGCTTCTCGGTACCGGCTTCCGGTTGAGCGGGCTGCTCGACGCGGTCCAACAGGCTCACTAGCGCAAGCGGCGCATTGTCGCCCTTGCGGAACCCGGTTTTGAGGATTCTTAAGTACCCGCCATTTCTTTTCGCATAGCGCGGCCCTAGATCATCGAAGAGCTTGCTGACGATGCTGCGATCCCGTAGCCGATCGAAAGCAAGTCTGCGGTTGGCAAGCGATGCGGTCTTTCCAAGCGTGATGATCGGCTCAACGACCCGGCGCAACTCTTTGGCCTTAGGCAGCGTCGTCGTAATTTCCTCGTGCCGCAGGAGCGACACCGTCATGTTACGCAGCATGGCGAGCCTATGGCTCGATGTGCGGTTGAGCTTGCGAAGCCCGTGGCTGTGGCGCATTTACCGTTATTCCGAATTTAGGTACGATGTTCCAGCCCCGCAGGCGGCCAGTTCTCAAGCTTCATGCCGAGCGTGAGCCCTCGTGAGGCAAGGACTTCCTTGATCTCATTCAAAGACTTTCGCCCGAGGTTCGGAGTCTTTAGAAGCTCGGTCTCGGTACGCTGGATCAAGTCGCCGATGTAGTAGATGTTCTCGGCTTTCAGGCAGTTCGCCGAGCGCACCGTGAGTTCGAGGTCGTCCACCGGGCGCAGCAGGATGGGATCCACGGCCGGCGACTTCGGCTGCTCCGTCGGTAGCGCGGTACCCTCGAGCTGAGCGAATTCGGATAGTTGGTCCACGAGTACACGGGCCGCATAACGTATCGCCTCCTCCGGCTCGATGGCGCCGTTCGTCTCGATGTCCATGATGAGCTTGTCGAGGTCGGTGCGCTGCTCCACGCGAGCGGACTCGACCGCATAGGACACGCGCCGCACCGGGCTGAAGGACGCATCGAGGATGATTCTGCCGATGCCCTTCGTTTCCTCGGGAAGATAGCGCATATTGCCCGGCACGTAGCCGCGTCCTGATTCCACCTTGATTTGCATCTCGACCTTGCCGCCCGAGGCTAGGTGAGCAATGACGTGATCGGGATTCACGATCTCCACGTCGTGCGCCGGCTCGATATCCGCCGCGGTCACCGCACCGTCGCCTTTCTTCTTGAGGGAAAGAATGGCCTCAGTGCGATTGTGCAGCCGGAAGACGACGCCTTTCAGGTTGAGCAGGATATCGACGACGTCCTCCCGGACACCATCCAGCGTCGAATACTCATGCACAACGCCGGCGATCTGCACCTCGGTGGGCGCATGGCCCGGCATCGAGGAGAGCAGGACGCGTCGCAGCGCGTTGCCGAGCGTGTGACCGTAGCCGCGTTCGAACGGCTCCATCGTCACGCGGGC
>DASQYQ010000009.1:0-2979 GCA_035639115.1 Sphingomicrobium sp.
ATAGCCGCCGTTGAGTCGAGCCTGGACCGCGCCGGCGCACTGGTTGGCCACTGCCTGGCGGTCCACGCCATATCCGAACTGGCCTCCGTACGGACTGTAGCCATAGCCGAACGGGCTGCCGTAGCCCGGCATATATTGCGCGGCGGCCGGAGCGGCAGCAGCGAGCGCGGCCGCGGTGATTCCGCCTGCCAAAAGTTTCGTCACACGTATCATGGTGGATACTCCTCACCTGTTACGACTTCGCCGCAACAACGCGCGGCGAGCCTTATAGGTGACTGTCATTACACCGCTGCACCGGTTCTGAACCGCCGGTTGGCCCTCATTCATGCGATGCTATGCCGCTAGTCGGGCTCTGCGACGCTTTCCCATCGCTTGAGACGACGCTCGCGGTTCCATAATTCCATCGGGCGCCCGTCGCTCCACCCTTCGGCGACGGCGACCGCCGCGCCATCGTCCTCCGCGTCGAATTCGCGAAAATGGTCGATGTGGCCGCTGAAGCGGTCGAAATAATAGAGCCGGAAATACGGCATACCCCCGCCACCCCCGAACGTGGCGGAGCCCTTCTACCACCAATCTCCTCGTTGACCGAGTCGCGCTAAGTTCGTGTCATTTCATGAATTTTCGTCGGATCAGATTGACGAAAGTAAGGATCGGGGGTTTAATTCGCGGGCTAACTTCAGGGGGAATCGAAGCGATGCGTTCCATCTATTTGGCGGCCGCAGCCGCTTTGTTGACTGGTGTTTCGGCGCAGGCCGCACCAACCAACCTATCGGGCCAGCAGTCGACCATCACTTATTCGACTACGGGCGGGGTCACCTCCGGCTTCGGCAATTATGCGCGGGCCACCAGCACCGTCGTCTACGACCCTGCAACCGATACCTACACCATCCGGGACACCGGCAGCCTGACAACCAAGTCCTCGTTCGGGCCCGGCGACATTTCCTCCTCGAATGGGACTTTCACCAACTATTCGAAGAACGGCGGCAACGAGACGTTCAAGCTTTTGAACAAGGGTGCCGGCAATCCGACGATCCAGCTCACCTATGTCCAATATGGCGAGTGGAAGCGGACCTCCACCAGCAATGGCACTACCTCGACCAACGACACCTGGCTGGTTTTCGGAAACAAAACGCCCGGCGCATCTGTCCCGAGGACGGGTTCAGCCAGCTATAACACGATCTATGACGGCAATTTCGTCGACAAGAACGGCGAGCATGCTTTGAGCGGTTCGGGAACCATGACCGCCCATTGGGATACCGCCGCGCTCGATTACACCGCGAATATCAACGGCGTACCGAGCGGAGCGCTGGCCTTCTCCGGAAGCGGAAGCATCAATTTCAGGGCTGCGAGCTTCACAACAAGCACAAGCTCCGGCGGCTATAACTTCTCCCAGTACGGCAATTTCTATGGCCCCACCGCGAATGAAGTTGGCGGCCTGTTCCGCTTGTGGAACAGAACTGGCGCCGGCCAGGGCGCGTTGGTCGGCAATTGATCTGATCTCCGGGCGGCGCTGAGCCGCCGCCCGGTCAGCCTAGCCCGACAAGTGATTTTCCCCTTGATCGCCGGTCTTGCTCTGACGACAGCGCCGGCATCGCAGCCTGTGCCGTGCGCGAAGCAGGAAGGCTGCGCTCGCCTGAGCGCGGCTCAGCTATTCGCGCTCGCCGATCAGCTCTACGCGAATGGAGATAAGGCAGGCGCTGCGGCGATCCTTCACAGCCTTACCCAAGACAAGCATCCCGAATTGCGTGCGGAAGCGAGGTTCCGGCTTGCTGCGGTGCTTGAAGAGATGGGGGACCTCGAGGGCGCGGTTCAGGCCCTTCGCGATCTCCTTGCCGAGCAGCCCAATGCGAACCGCGCGCGACTGGAGCTGGCGCGCATCCTCGGCCGCATGGGCAAGCAGGGAGAAGCGCAAGGCGAGCTCGCCCGCGCCGAGAAGTTCGGTCTTCCGCCCGAGGTCGAGCAGAATGTCCGCCGCTTCTCTGCGACCCTGCACGCCCCCCACCGCCATGGCCTGACGGTGGAGCTTACCGCCGGGCCGGACTCGAACATCAACCGATCCACCAGCAGCCAGTTCATTGACACGATCATCGCGCCGTTCGAGCTGGACGCCGACGCGCGTCAGCAGTCCGGAAGCGGCGTGACGGGCAGCGCCCGCGCCTATTCGCTCGACAACGTGGGAGGCGTGCAGGTCCTCTCGGGCGCCAACATTCGTGCCGACCTCTACAACCGGGCGCGGTTCGACGACATTCAGCTGAGCCTCGACAGCGGCCCGCAATTCAGCGTGGCAAAGACCACGATCCGACCCGCCGCTCTCTACGAACGTCGGTGGTTTGGACAGCATGCTTTCTCCAGCGGGATCGGCGGCGACGTGGATGCGACGGTCCCGCTGACCTCGCGCGCTCAGCTGGCATTGAGCGCGAACACCGTTCGGCAGACGATCGACCTCAACAGGGACCAGGACGGATGGCGGACCGCGGCGGGCGCTGATCTGCTTCAGCAGTTCAGCGGCGGTTCGTTGCTCGCGCGCTTCTCGCTGCGCTATGGAAGGCTCGACGCCAGCGCACGTCCCGAAAGCCTCCGCCAATTCGGCGGAGGATTTCTCCTCGCGCACCAATCCCGCGCAGTCACGATCTTCGGCGAACTCGACTACACGCGCACACACGGGA
Organism: Sphingomicrobium sp.; assembly: GCA_035639115.1. Lineage (GTDB taxonomy): Bacteria > Pseudomonadota > Alphaproteobacteria > Sphingomonadales > Sphingomonadaceae > Sphingomicrobium. The sequence goes on from DASQYQ010000009.1 coordinate 2,667, forward strand.
TCGAGGCGCAATTCCTGATCGGCAAAGTGAGACACGACCACCGCTGGGACCTGACCGGCGCGATCATCCTCAACGAGGCAAAGCTGGCGGGGTTCGCGCCAATCATGCGCCTGACGCACACCGACAGCAGCGCGAACATCGTCCTGTTCGATTACCACCGGACCCGCGTCGACTTCGGAGTGACGCGGACGCTCTGAACCGCTTAAGCGGCTTCGAACTCGTCCTCGGTCATGACCGGACCCGAGTCCTGGCCCTTGGCCGACACGTCGCGGTCGACGAACTCGATAATCGCTATCGGCGCAGCGTCCGATGC
>DASQYQ010000010.1:0-2091 GCA_035639115.1 Sphingomicrobium sp.
TGGTAGACGAAGCCGAGAAGGTCGCGCCTTAGGCGGGTGCGGCCTTCATCATCGAGATCCGCCGCCTCCTCGCCCTGCAGGCGGATCGATCCTTCGAAACCGCCCTCCAACAATCCCACCGCTTGCAGCAGGGTCGATTTGCCTGACCCGGACGGTCCGAGCAGAGCGACGATCTCGCCGGGCTGGATCGCGAGGTCGACTCCGCGCAAAACCTCGATTGTGGCTTCGCCCTGCGTGAAGCTGCGTTTCAAGCCCTGGGTGGCGAGGACTGGCTCACTCATAGCGCAGTACCTGCACCGGATCGGTGCTTGCCGCTTTGTAGGCGGGGTAAAGCGTGGCGAGGAAGGAAAGGATCAGGGCGGTCAGAACGATCGCCGCGACCTCGAAAGGATCGGTCTTCGAGGGCAAATCCGTGAGGAAGCGAACCGATGGGTCCCACAGATTCTCGCCTGTGATCGCCTGGATCGCGTTCACCACGTCCTGCCGGAAATAGAGGAAGACCGCGCCGAGGATCATGCCGAGCACGATCCCTAGCGAACCTATGGTTACGCCGACGGTCATGAACACCTTCATCATCCCGCGCCTGCTCGCCCCCATCGTCCGCAGGATGGCGATGTCGCGGGTCTTGGCGCGCACCAGCATGATGAGTGAAGAGAGGATGTTGAAAACCGCGACGAGCACAATCAGCGAAAGGACCACGAACATCGCCACCCTTTCGACCTCAAGCGCCTGGAACAGCGCCGAGTTCATTTGCCGCCAATCGGTGATGACGCCCTTCCCCTGAACCAGACCCCTTAGCGGCGCGAGGATCTCCTGCACCTTGTCGGGATTGCTGGTCTGGATCTCTATCATCCCGACCTGGTCGCCCATCAGCAGCAGCTGCTGAGCGTCCTGCATCGGCATGATCACGAACGACTTGTCGTAATCATAGACGCCGATCTCGAAGATCGCGCCGACCGTGTAGGTGACCTCGCGCGGAACCGTCCCCACCACTGTCGATCGGCCCTCGGGGTTCCACAAGGTGATCTGGCTTCCAGGATAAGCCCCGAGCGTGTCAGCAAGCCTAGATCCGATCGCGACGCGATTGCTTCCCGGGACGATCGACTTGATGTCACCGGCGAGCACGTTCGAGGTGATCGTCTTATTAGCGAGAATGTCGTCGACGCGCATGCCGCGCACGATCACACCCTCGAAGCGCCCGTTCGCGGTCGCCATGAGTGGCGTTTCGATGAGCGGCAACGCCGATGTTACGCCCGGCGTCTGCTTCGCCGCGACCGCGATCTTCTCCCAGTCGGTAAGCGTGCCGCCGTAGCCGGAGACGACGGCATGGCCATTGAGCCCCACGATCTTGTCGAACAGTTCCGCGCGGAAGCCGTTCATGACGCTCATGACGATGATCAGCGCGGCGACTCCGAGCGCAACCGCGATCAGGCTGATCGATGCGACCAGGAAGATGAACCCCTCGCCCTTGCCTGGAAGGAGATAGCGCCGGGTGAGCATCCGCTCAGCGCGGTTGAGAATCATGCGGTGAGCCTCGCGAGGGCCGATTCGAGGCTCAGCTCCTCGCGCTGTCCCGTTGAACGGCGCTTTAACTCGACCGTCCCGTTGGCGATCCCGCGCGGTCCGACGATCACCTGCCAGGGCAGGCCGATCAGGTCCATCGAGCCGAGCTTCACCCCGCCCCGCTCATCGCGATCGTCGTACAGGGTCTCAATCGCCGCACCGGTGAGCTGTCCGTAGAGCTTCTCCGCGGCTGAGACGCTCGCGTCATCGTCAGCGCGCATGGTGACGATCCCCACTCGCCACGGCGCCACTGGCTCCGGCCAGACGATCCCCGCATCGTCGTGGCTCGCCTCGATGATCGCTCCGACGAGGCGCGAAACGCCGACGCCGTAGCTGCCCATCATGGGCGTCACGGGAGTTCCGTCCCGTCCCGAAACCTTGAGCCCCATCGCAGAGGAATATTTGTCGCCGAAGTAGAAGATGTGGCCGACCTCGATCCCGCGCCCGGTCCGCTGTTTGTCGACTGGCACGACCTCCCACTTGGCGACATCATGCGTCTCGTCGGTCGCCGCATAAGTCGAGTTCACG
>DASQYQ010000011.1:0-4551 GCA_035639115.1 Sphingomicrobium sp.
CTCGTGGGGCGGCGCCGGAGCCCGCGGCGGTTCCTACGGTCGAGGCGGCGCCGACTTCAATCGCGGCGGCACTTTCACCCGTGGCGGCAACTATAGCAGGCCCGGCGGAGTAGGGGGCGGAATGGCGTCATCGCCCGGAAGTCGAGGTCCGGGGGTCTACCGTCCCGGCGGTGCGGGCGGAGCAGCGCGCCCGGGCGGAGTCGGAGGTGCGGGCCGTCCAGGAGGCGTAGGCGGCGCAGGCAAGCCCGGCGGAGTCGGCGGGGTCGGCGGTGTCGGCAAGCCCGGCGGAGTCGGTGGCGTCGGTGGCGCAGGTCGTCCCGGCAAGCCCGGCGGAGTCGGGGGAGTCGGCGGCGTCGGTGGCGTCGGTGGTGTCGGCGGCGTTGGCGGCGTTGGCGGCGTTGGCGGCGTTGGTGGTGTCGGCGGAGCAGGCAGGCCGGGAAATCGTCCTGGCGGCGGCAACAATGTCGGCAATGGCAACCGGATCAACAACGGCAACATCAACACCGGCGATGTCAACTTCAATGGTGATTATGACGGCTGGGGCGGCTGGGACGATTATCCCGGCTGGGGCATCGGCGCGGGATTCGTCGCCGGCGCTGTCACTGCCGCCGCGATCGGCTCGACCTATTACTCGCTCCCGTACGGCTGCAACCCGTACCCTTATGGCGGCTACAGCTATTATTCGTGCGGTGGCGCCTATTATCAGCCGCAATATGAAGGCGATACAGTCGTCTATGTGACGGTACCGGATCCCGCGAGCGGTCAATCGACCACCGTGGTCCAGCACTAACGATAGGCTGTCGTCAGAGGACGTTCGTTTGTGCAGCACGGAGTTGCTCGGCGCGCCACACGCGCGGGGCAACTCCGAATTCGAGTAAGAACCAGCGGCTGAATGAGCTCGAGCTGAAGAAGCCGAGGAGCGCCGCGATTGTGGTCATCGAGCAATTGTTCGCGCTTAGGTGCTGCACGACCAGCGAGCGCCGAACTTCGTTTAGCAGGTCTGCAAATCGGCGACCTTCCTCCGCCAGCGCCCGCTGCAGGGTACGGGGACTCTTCCCCATCCGCGCCGCAATGTCCGAGAGCGTTGCGTGACCGGACGGCAAGCAGAGGCTGATCAGCCGCATGACGCTTTCAGTCACCGGCGCCTTTTCGGGCGCAAGCGGAACGAGGGTGAGCAATCGGCGGGCATGGGAAGCCATCGTCTCGTTTGCCCACGGCCATTCCGTGGCCATGGAATCCCGCGAGCAGGTGAATCCGTTGAACGAGCTGGAGAATCGAACGGGTACGGAGAAGAAGCGGCCGAAGTGTGCGCCGTCTGCGGGCTCCGAATGCGAGAAATGGACTTCGAGGGGTTGCCAGCGAAACCGCGACGCCCCTCTCAAGACGACATAGGCAACCCCGATCGCGAGGTCGGCGGCTTGGGGCGTTGCGAATTTCGCTAGGAGCTCGACCCGGAGCACCTGGTCGCCGCCGCCCTCCTCGACGCCAAGGATGACGATATCATTCAGATGTCTGCGATATTCGGTCAGTGCGTCGACAACGTCCTTGATGCTGCCGAGGTGCTCGAGAAGAAGCGCAAGCGGCCCGAGGCTCGCAAATGTGCGGCACTCGGCCATTGCAAGGCCGAAGGTCGGGCACTCGGAACTCTGAGCGGAGTCCTCGAGCAGCTTGCAAAGCGATGTCGCCGCGATGTGGCTTTCGGGATCGCTGATCATCCCGGGACTGATGTGGACTCGGCGAAGCATTTCATACGGGTCGAGTCCCGAGAAGGAGGCGACCTCGAGATAGCTCGTCAGAGCGACTGCCCGAACATGTGGGACCAAGTGCGGACCTCCTTCCATGCGCTTGTGGCCTTGCGCGGAAGACTTGCCCATCGGCATCAATACGGAGCCGGACGTCAGCGATCACTGCGCCAGCCGCTAAATTTCCGACGCGATCTGCGAAGCACGCAACTTCATCTGCAACTAAAGGGGCGGCGTTCGGCCTGCTCCCCCTGGGCAGAGTCGGCGGGTAGGATAAATCCATCCGAGTATGAAGGCCCGCTTGTGCCCCCACAGGCGGGCCTTTTTGCGTGAGTCGGTGAACGGGAAGGGAGGACCGTCCGCCGGCTCACGCTTTAAGGATTGAGATGCGCTGCGCTCTGGACCACGCGGACAGTCACTCGGCGTGAGTTCGCCTGGGCTTCCTTATCGGCAGCCTTGGCCGCATTCAGATATTCCTCGCCCATCGCCGAAGCAGCGAGCACGCGGCCCGGCTGCACATGACCACTCTGCTTGAGATAGTTGATCACGACCTGCGCTCGACGGTTGCTTAGCGCTTGGTTCGACTTGGTCGAGCCTCGGGAGTCGGCGTAGCCGAGAACCGATATGACATAGCCCTTCGTCTTTGGGGCTTCACGAGCGACCTCGTTGAGCGTCGCCTTGCCGTCCGCCGAAATTGCAGCGCTTCCTGTCTTGAAGAAGACATTCTTCTCCATGATCATATTCCACTGGCCGAGCTTGGAATAAGCGTTGCGGAGCTCAGCCTCGCGGCGAGCGGTTTCTTCTACGCCCGCGTTGACCTGTGCGGCGACCTTATAGTCCTTCGCTTTATAGTCGATTTCGTGCGCAACGATGTGGCCGCCCGGACCATGGGTGTAATCGACGACGATCGGCAGGCCCGGAATGAGAGAACTAGTCGGCATGACCTGCTTGTTGCCGTTGAATGCGCCGGAAATGGAGCGCACGCGAACGTTGGGCGAGTAGGCAATCGTCTGATTGCCCGAGGGCGTCTTGATCGTCAGCTGCCCGTCTTTGTGCGTGACGATGATGCCTTCCATGCGCGCTTCCTGAGCGCTGATAGGCGCAGCGAAAAGCGATGCGGCACTGAGTGCGATGAACGTCGTGCGCATAAAGGCCCCGGCCATCTCGGTCTCTCCATCGTGAGTTGTGATGAGCTGTTTAAAACCGGCTCAGCGTCCCGGAATCGGTGAAAACCCGCAAATAAGGCGCAACGAAGCCTAGAATCGCCGGTTCACCGCCGCGACCGATGCTTGGTTCGGGTTTTCACCGATGGCGGGAAGTCTCTTCCGTGCCCATCGCAAGCCGACATGAGCATCAAAGAGATCGTCGCCCTCTCCCTCGAGTTGAGTCTCTTCCTGCTCGTCTTTTCAATCGGCCTTGAGAGCCGCTGGAGCGATGTCGTCCACGTGCTCCGCCGGCCCGCCCTCCTCGTCCGCGCGATCCTGGCTGTGAACGTGATCGTTCCAGCGGTGGTGGTGACTCTTTGCCTGATTCTGCCGATCGCTCCATGGACCGAAGCCGGATTGGTGATCATGGCGGTTTCACCGCTGGCACCATTCGCGCCCGTCAAGATGTTGAAGAGCGAAGCCGAGCAATCCTATGTCATCGGCACTTACGTCGCGCTGATGCTTTGCGCCGTCGTACTGGTTCCGCTGACCGCAGAGATCCTCAAGCCGCTTACCGCACAAAGCATCGGGATTCCGGTGGCTGTCGTCGCGGCTTACGTGGTCGAGACGGTCCTTGTTCCACTGTTCGCCGGTGTCTTGGTCCATTCGCAGTGGGAAGCTTTCAGCGCGCGGATCGCGCCGCTGACGAGGAAAGTCGCGTTGACCATCGTCGTCCTCGTTGCGGTCATCATGCTGCTGCGCTTCGCCAAAGACCTGATTTCATTGCCGGGCGATGGAACATTGGTGGTCGTCATGTCCGCTGTCGCGGCGGGCCTGTTCGGAGGCTATGCATTGGGCGGCCCCGATCTCGGAACTCGAAAAGCCCTGGGAGATGCAGCGGCCACTCGGCACCCGGGCCTGGCTGCGGCGATCGCCCAGCTCGGGACCAACGATTCAAGGGTGCTTTCGGCGATCGTCCTGTACCTCTTCTCGAGCATCATCTTTTCGGCAGCGTTCAACTGGGCGCTTCGCGCGGCAAGGATGCGCCCCTTTCAGCGGTCCGGCGTCAGACAATAAGCCTCGCATGCGTCCGTAATTCTCCGGATAGAAAGCCGCTCCGCATTCGGAGCAGCACATCGCGCCTGGCGGCACATTCGCCGCTGGCCGGAGGGCGCGTGGAAAAATGGAGGGCATTTGCCTGGCTTGCCGATGCCGGCGTTCTGCCGCTCACGATTGGCCTCCTCCTTTCGATGCTCGCCGCGTTCGCGCTCGGACATTGGGCGCGCAAGCGTTCGGCGCGCGAAGGGAAAGCCACCTCGCTGGAGCAAAGCCAGGAGGGGCTGATCGTTTCAGGCGTGATGGTCGTCGTCGGCTTGATGATTGGCTTTACGTTCAGCCTCGCACTAGACCGGTTTGAACAACGCAGGCTTCTCGTGGTCACCGAGGCAAATGCGATCGGCACGTCCTACCTCCGCGCTCAATTGCTTGACGAGCCGGACAGAACCCGGCTCAGCGGACTGCTGACCGCTTACACCGACAATCGCATCGAGCTGGCGAGAGGGAACGGGAACAAGCAGCGCCTCCTCGAAACCAACGATCGTTTGCTCACGCAGATTTGGGCCGCGGTCTCGTCGGCCATCGACACGCCCAAGGGCAAAGCAATC
>DASQYQ010000012.1:0-12039 GCA_035639115.1 Sphingomicrobium sp.
AGGCACGAGGAAAGAGTCGAGCACGACCTCTATTACGAGGGTGGCATCGCCGCTTTCGTCAAATATCTCGATCGCGCGAAGACGCCTTTGTTCCCGGATCCGATCGCCATTTCCGCCGTGCGCGACGGGATCGGCATCGACGTCGCACTCGAATGGAATGATTCTTATTACGAGAACGTCCTTCCGTTCACGAACAACATCCCGCAGCGCGACGGCGGCACGCACCTCGCCGCCTTCCGCGCCGCACTCACCCGGACGATCAACAATTACGCCGAGAAGTCCGGAATGCTGAAGCGCGAGAAGGTCACGCTGACGGGCGAGGACATGCGTGAGGGCCTGACTGCGATCGTCTCGGTCAAGCTGCCCGACCCGAAGTTCAGCAGCCAGACCAAAGACAAATTAGTCAGCTCTGAGGTTCGTCAGCCGCTCGAAAGCCTGATGAGCGACAAGATGAGCGAGTGGCTGGAAGAGCATCCCGGGGACGCTCGCTCGATCATCCAGAAGGTGATCGATGCAGCCGCAGCGCGTGAAGCGGCCCGCAAGGCGCGCGAAGCAAGCCGCAAGTCGGTCATGGGAATCGCCTCCTTGCCCGGCAAGCTGGCGGATTGCCAGGAGCGCGATCCCGCGCTCTCAGAGCTGTTCCTGGTCGAGGGTGACTCGGCAGGCGGCTCGGCCAAGCAGGGCCGCAACCGCCACAACCAGGCAATCCTTCCGCTCAAGGGCAAGATCCTGAACGTGGAGCGAGCGCGTTTCGACCGAATGCTTGGCTCAAAGGAGATCGGCACTCTGATCCAGGCGCTCGGAACGTCGATCGGCCACGAGGAATTCAGCCTGGAGAAGCTGCGCTACCACAAGATCGTCATCATGACCGACGCCGACGTCGACGGCGCGCACATCCGGACCTTGCTGCTGACCTTCTTCTACCGGCAGATGCCGCAGCTGATCGAAGCCGGTCACCTCTTCATCGCCCAACCGCCGCTCTACAAGGTCAGCCGCGGCCGCTCGGAAGTCTATCTCAAGGACGACGCCGCGCTTGACGACTATCTCGAGGGGGCGGGCCTTGAAGGACTGGTCCTCGATACTCCGGAAGGGCAGCGCAGCGCCAACGACCTCAAAACGATGGTCGACCATGCCCGCCGAATGCGGACCCTGATGCGCTATGCCCCGCGGAAGTATGATCCGGCTCTTATCGAAGCGTTGGCAATCAACGGCGCGCTGACGCCCAATCTCGACACGGACGGCAAGGCGAAGTCGATTGCAAAGGTCGCCGAATGGCTGAATCTTGGCGATCCCGAAGCAAGCTGGTCGGGCGAGCTCGCGGAAGAGGGCGGATATATCCTCAAGCGGTTGTGGCGCGGAGTGACAGACGCCCACATCATCGAGCCGAGCTTCCTCGTCTCGGCCGAAGCCCGCAAGCTCGACACGCTCGCGAAGGAGCAGGCCGCTGCTTATTCCAAGCCCTCGATGCTGCGCACGCTGAAGAAGGGCGCAGCGGCCGAGCAGGAGCCGACGGTCGGCCCCGGCGAAAGCGAAGAAGCCGTCGAGGAAGCTGGTTCGGACACCAAGGGCAAGCCAGTCACGGTCACGAGGCCGTCAGAGCTTCTCGATGCCGTGCTCGCCGCGGGCCGCAAAGGCCTATCCATCCAGCGCTATAAGGGTCTTGGCGAGATGAACGCCGAGCAGCTGTGGGAGACGACGCTCGACCCTTCCAACCGGTCATTGCTACGCGTGGAGGTGGCGCAGGCGGACGTCGCAGACGAGATCTTCACGCGCCTGATGGGCGACGTCGTCGAGCCGCGCCGCGAGTTCATCCAGGACAATGCGCTGAGCGTCGCCAACCTCGACGTCTAGGAACCATTCAGCCCAAACGGCTATTGGCAGCGGCATGAGCAGCGGCCCCTGCATCACGCTGGCGAGCTACAATATGCACAAGGCGGTCGGACTCGACGGCCGCCGCGATCCGCATCGCGTTCTTCGAGTCCTGCAGGAGATCGACGCCGATATCGTCGCGCTCCAGGAGGCCGACAAGCGCATCGGCGGCCGCGGGTCGACCGTGCCGCACGAGCTGATCGACAGCCACGGACTCTACAAGCCGGTGCATCTCGGGGTCCGTCACAAGCGCGTGTTCGACAAGGCCAGGAAGCATGCAGACCGGCTGCTGAAGGTCAACACGCGCAACATCGGCTGGCACGGCAATGCGATCCTGGTGAAGGAGCATATCGGGGTGATGGCCTGCGCTGCGCTCGACCTGCCAACGCTCGAACCGCGCGGAGCAGTGATGGCGGAGCTGCTGATCGGCGATCGGCCGCTCCGCGTGATCGGCATGCACCTCGACCTTTCCGGCCTTTGGCGGCGAAGGCAAATGCGGGCGATCCTCGAAGCGATTGATCGTCGTCCGCAAAAGATGCCCACCGTCCTGATGGGCGACACCAACGAGTGGCGAACTGCGGCGGGCTGTCTCAACGACCTCGAGCCCGACTTCCACGTCGCTCCGACGGGCCCCAGCTTCCATGCCCGTCACCCCGTGGCTCAGCTGGACCGAATCATCGTCCACAAGGACCTCAACATCGAGGCAGCCGGGGTGCACATGAGCCCGGTGGCGCGCCGCGCCTCCGACCATCTGCCGATCTGGGCGAGGGTGAGCGCCTAGCCAGCGATCTTCCTCAGTCGACGGCGCTGGATCGATGAACCAATTCCCATCGACTCGCGATATTTGACGACTGTCCGCCGGGCTACGTCGAAGCCCTTTTCCTTGAGCAGCCCAGCGATCGCATCGTCGCTGAGGATGTCGGTTTCAGCGTCAATCAGCTGCTTGATCGCCGCTTTAACCGCTTCGGCCGCCGCACCGTCGCCTTCGGCTGATTGGACGCCTGAGCCGAAGAAATATTTCAGCTCGAACAGCCCGCGATCGCAAAGGAGATACTTGTTCGAGGTCACACGGCTGACCGTCGATTCGTGCATTCCGATCGCCTCGGCAACTTCGCGGAGGGTCATGGGCTTCATCGCCGAGACGCCGCGTTCGAAGAAGCCGTGCTGCCGCTTCACGATTTCCGATACGACCTTGACGATCGTCCGAGCCCGCTGGTCGAGCGCTTTCACGAGCCAGTTGGCGCTCTGCAGGCATTCGCTGAGCCAAGCCCGCGAGCCTTTGTCCTGCGGGCCCGACTTCAGCTCCTGATAGTAGCGGCGGTTGACCAGCAGGCGCGGCAGGGTCGCCTGGTTGAGCTCGACCGCAAACCCGGCGCGGGTCGGCCTGACGAACACGTCGGGAGTCACCTCGGCCGCCGCGCTTGCGGAGAAGCGGCAGCCTGGCTTGGGGTCATAGGCCCTCAATTCGCGGATCATGTCGGCAAGATCCTCGTCGTCGACCGCGCATATCCGCTTGAGGTCGTTCGTGCGCCCCTTGGAAAGCAGATCGAGATTGTCGATCAGGCGCGCCATGGCGGGATCGTAGCGGTCGGCGGCCTTGGCCTGCAGCGCCAGGCATTCCGCAAGCGACCGGGCACCGATGCCCGGAGGGTCCAGGCCCTGCACGACCGCAAGGGCCCGTTCGACAAGCGGAAGCGGTGCCCCAGTCAGGTCGGCGACATGCTCGAGCGGAACCGCCAGATAGCCGGTCTCATCCAAGGTCTCGGCGATGATTCGGGCAAGATCGCCGACATCTCCTGACAGGCCGTGGAGCTGGTCGATGAGATGCTCCGCGAGAGAGGCCGCCTGGTATCGAACGGCTTCAAAATCAAAGGCTTCCTCGCCGCCAGATGACGTCACGACGTCAGAAAAACTGTCCGTTTCCAGCGCTTCGCTGGTCCAGTCCACGTCGAGCGGGCGGTCATCGTCGGCCTGGCCGAGGATCAGATCGTCGGCGCCGGGATCGTCTGGCGGCTCGTTGCTGTCGACTTCGTCGCTAAGGAAATCCCCAGCCGGCTGTTCATCCGACTCATCCGGTCGAGCTTCCAGCAACGGGTTCTTCGACAGCTCCTCAGCGAGGAAAGCGTCGAGCTCGAGATTGCTGAGCTGGAGCAGCTGGATCGCCTGCCTGAGCTGGGGCGTGAGGACCAGCTGCTGCGACTGGCGGATGCTTAGGGAGGGGCCCAGGCCCATTGGTGCGACGCGTTACAGGGCGAAGCTCTCGCCGAGGTAGAGGCGCCGGACCTCCTGGTCGGCGACCAACGCTTCGGGAGTCCCCGCGAACAGGACCTGTCCGTCGTAGATGATGCAGGCGCGATCGACGATGTCGAGCGTCTCGCGGACATTATGGTCGGTTATCAGAACGCCGATGCCGCGGCTCTTGAGCTCGCGCACCAGCTCGCGGATGTCGGAGATCGAAATCGGATCGATACCCGCGAACGGCTCGTCGAGGAGCATGATCGTCGGCTCGGCGGCGAGGGCCCGGGCAATCTCGCAACGCCGCCGCTCGCCGCCCGACAAAGCCATTGCCGGCGAATCGCGTAGCGCCGTTAGGCCGAATTCGCCAAGCAGTCGCTCCAGCCGGTCGCGCCGAGTGGCCGAGTCCGGCTGCGCGACTTCGAGCACTGCGATGATATTCTCTTCGACCGTCATGCCGCGAAAGATCGACGTTTCCTGCGGAAGATAGCCGAGGCCGAGGATTGCCCGCCGGTACATCGGCAGCTCGGTAATGTCCTGGCCGTCGAGGAAAATCCTTCCGCTGTCGGGCTTCACCAAACCCATCACCGAATAGAAGCAGGTCGTCTTGCCCGCTCCGTTTGGCCCGAGCAGCCCGACCACCTCTCCGCGATGGACGTCGAGCGACACGTCGTGAAGAACGGTGCGGCGATCGTACGACTTGGCGATCGATCGCACTTCGAGGCCGCCGCTTTCCTGCTGCGCCTCGTTCGAGGGCCGCATGATGGTGGCAGCTTCGTTCATCGCGCTACTTCGGTTGCCGCGGTTGCTGATTCTGCGGGACGGTGAAATGCCCCCTGACGCGGCCTCCGCTCGAGTTAACGCCGGGAGGGCCGCCATCGACGACCGCCCGGCCTGAATTGAGATCGATGACCAGGCGAGATCCCCGTACCAGATTGGTGTCGCGCGTGAGCTGGACATCCCCGATCAGCGTGATGAGCTTGCGATCAAGATCGTAGACTCCGAAATCGCCCTTGGCAGTCTCCGAAGGGTCATGCACGACCACGCCGCCCGCGGCGTCCAAGCGATTGATCTGCAGGCCATTCGCGCCTTGTCCACCGGAATAGGCGACCGTCAGGCGCTGCGTGTCGAGCGTCATGTCTGCCTGGACCACGTGGACATTACCGGAGAAGACCGCGCGATCCGCCCGGTCCTGAACCTCGATACGGTCTGAAGTGACGTCGACGGGCGCATTCGTGTTGTGCCCCGCCAAAGCCGAGCGCGGCTGCTCCTGCTTCACCTGGGCGAAGGCCGTGCCGGCTACAACCGCAGTCAGGCCGATCATACTAGCAAGGATGATGCCAGAAGTGCGCACACCCATCATCTGACGGCCCCTTGAACGATTTTCAAGCGAGCACCGTGGTCCAGCACGACAGTTCGGTCGCCCAGGTCGGCATGCAGCTGCCCCGCCTGGAACTGTCCGAGGCGCATCGAGCCAGCGACGGGGCCGCCGCTTGCGAGCTGCCGTGCCTTGAGGTCGACGCCGACATCGCGAGTGGCGAGTCGATAGCCGTCGGCGCCGGCGACGTTGACCGGTCCGTCGATCGTCAACTTCTGGGTGTCGAGATTGTAGCGACCATTGCTCGAGGCGATGAGCAACGGGCCCTTTTCGAGGTTGAGCCGGGCAGACATGCCGGAAATATCGACGACCGGCACGTCGGAGCTATGCTGGATCGCCCGATTGGCAACGATCGTGAATTGCTGACCCTTGTCGTCCGTGCCGACATAGCGCGCCCGATCGACCCGCATCTTCTCCGGCGCGTTCGCGACCTTCTTCTTGTCGAGGATGAAGCTGACGTCGCTCTTCTTGTCGAGCGGAGCAAGCGCCAGAATTGCGATCAGCACGCCGACGGCCGCCGGAAGAAGCACCTTCGACCAGCGAACGAGCCGGTCGTGGGCACTTCCCGGAACGGCCCAACGGTGCTTGCCCCGCGTTGGAAGGGCAGCGTCAGGCACGATGCGGCTCATCCGTCATGAGCGAAAATGTCCTGTTCGGGCCAACCGGCCAGATCGAGAAGCGCCCTCGCGGGAAGGAAGTCGAAACAGGCTTGGGCGAGCGCGACGCGGCCTTCGCGCTCGAGCCGCTCGTCAAGCTTCTCCTTCAGCTGATGAAGATAACGGACGTCGCTCGCAGCATATTCGCGCTGTGCGTCGCTCAGCTCCGGCGCGCCCCAATCGCTCGTCTGCTGCTGTTTGGAGAGATCGACGTTGAGGAGCTCCTTCACGAGGTCCTTGAGACCATGGCGATCGGTGTAGGTGCGCACCAACCGTGACGCGGTGCGAGTGCAATAGAGCGGTGCGGCCATGATTCCGAGATAGGCCTGCATGATCCCCACATCGAAGCGGGCGAAATGGTAGAGCTTCAGCCGATCCGGGTCCGACAAGAGCGCCTTAAGGTTCGGCGCGGAATAATCGCTGCCGCGCCGGAAGCGGACCAGATGCTCATTGCCCTTGCCGTCCGACAATTGCACCAGGCACAGCCGGTCGCGTCCAGGCATGAGGCCCATCGCCTCGGTATCGACCGCGATCGGCCCGTCTGCGAATCTCACGTCGGCGGGCAGGTCTTCCTCGTGCAAATAAACGGCCATTCGAAATCCTCGGGTCAGTACGAGCTGAAGGCTTTAGTCCGCCTTGCGCCCGCCTTGCCACCCCCGTCAAAATTCGCTGCGATTTGAGTCACTAGAGCCATCCACAATTTTGCTGTAATGACGTGAACGGTGCGTGAGTGAATTACGCGTCATGACCGGTTGCGCCATTCGGCCCGAGCGCGTTGGTTTCTGGGGTAGGCGGGCTAATAAGTTCGGACGGATATGGGTTTCGATAGAGGGCGCAAGGGAGACCGCGGTGGTCGCGGTCGCGACAAGCGCGACAGTTTCGGCGGCGACGAGAGTTTCGCAGGTGATTTCGGTGGCGGTTTCCAGGAACGCGGCGGCTACGGCGGCGGCGGACGTGGAGGCTATGGTGGCGGCGGAGGCAGCGGTTATGGTGACCGCGGCGGCTTCGGCGGCGGCGGCGGTGGCGGCTATGGCGGCGGCGGAGGCGGTGGCTTCCGTGGCGGCGGCGGCGGCGGCGGCGGCTTCCGTGGCGGCGGCGGTGGCGGAATGCCTCCGCAGGTTGTCGGCGAAGGCAAGGGCGTCGTAAAGTTCTTCAATCCGCAAAAGGGCTTCGGCTTCATCGTCCGCGATGATGGCGGCGAGGACGTTTTCGTTCACATCTCTGCGGTCGAGCAGGCGGGTCTCACTGATCTCGCCGACGGTCAGCCGCTCGAGTTCACGCTGGTCGACCGCGGTGGCCGGATTTCGGCGACGAACCTTCGAATCGAGGGCGAGCCGATGGCGGTCGAGCGGGCCGAGCGCGGACCGCAGCGCCAGCTGACCGGCGAGAAGGCGAGCGGTACGGTCAAGTTCTTCAACGCGATGAAGGGCTTCGGCTTCATCCAGCGCGATGACGGGCAGCCTGACGCGTTCGTCCACATCTCTGCCGTCGAGCGCGCGGGCATCCCGACGCTGAACGAGGGCGACCGGCTCGAGTTCGAGCTCGAGGTCGATCGTCGCGGCAAGACCGCTGCAGTGAACCTGCAGCCGATCAGCTAAAGCTCTTTTGGATCTTTAGGGGGCGAGGGGGCCGGCGGACCTAGGTTCGCCGGCCCTTTTCCTTTCTACATCGCACTCCCATAGAAGGCCGCCAGATCGGCCTTGAGCTTCCGGGCCGATACGGGATCGACATACATCATGTGTCCCGCGGGATAATATTCGTAGCGGACATTCGCCTGGAGCTGCGGCTCGAGCGCGAGCTGATGGAATTCATATTCCGCGCCGTGGAACGGCGTAGCCAGATCGTAGATGCCGTTGACCGACAGGACCTTCATCCGCGGATTCTGGCGCATTGCGTCGGCGAGGTCGACGCCGGTGTTGACGATCGCCTGCCTCCCCTCCGAAGACTTGTGTGTGACATCCCAGTCGTCGCCGATGCCCGCATAATTATTGGGCCGATAGACGAGCGGCGTCTTGTAGCCGAGATCACGGAACAGATAGTCGTTGAGCGCGCCGACGAACGCGCCCGTGATCGCGCTTCCCTGCGGGTCGTAGTCGGCGCTGTCACCAATATTGTCGGGCTCCGTGCCCACGTAGCGCGAGTCGATTCGGCCGATGATCTGATGGCGGTCGCGCAGGAGCTCGCGACGGAATCGGCTCGGATCGACGCGAAGGTTCGACTTCAAGACGTAGTCGGGGGAAAGGCCCGTGAAGTGCGCCATCTGAGTCGCGATCGACTGCTTTTCGGCGTCGCTGATCGCATTGCCCTTCTGGAGAGCCTCGGCGTACGGCCCGCTTGCAAAGTCCCTCGCCTGCTGCAGGAAGTCTTCGGGCGGCGGCTTGCCCGGGATCTTGTCGAAGTACCAAGCATCGGCGGCGTAAGTCGGTAGGAAGCCGATCATCGACTGCTCACCGCCGAACAGGTCGGCGAAGTTAAAGACAGTCGACATGAAGGTGATTCCGTTCAGCTGGACGCCGGCATCGAGCAGCTTGTCCGAAAGGCCAGCGGCGCGCGTCGTCCCGTAGCTCTCGCCGATGATGAACTTGGGATCGTTCCAGCGCTGATATTTGGTGAGGTACCGCTCGATCGTTCGAGCGAAAGCATCGAGGTCCTTGTCGACTCCGAAGAGGTCCTTCGGCTCCGTCTTGCCGATTTCCCGCGACAATCCGGTCGTCGGCGCGTCGATAAAGACGAGGTCGCTGACGTCTAGAAGCGTGTCCGGATTCGGTCCATAACGGAACGGCGGGCCGGGGATCGTTTCCGGAATCGAGGCGTCGACCTTCATCGGGCCGAAGGATCCCATGTGCAGCCACATCGTCGACGATCCAGGGCCGCCGTTGAACAGGAAGGTGACCGGCCGCCGCTGTCCGCGCGTCGGGATCGTGTAGGCGACGTAGAACATGCTCGCGATCGGCTCGCCCTTGTCGTTCCGAATCGTGAGATGTCCGGGAGTCGCTACGTAAGATAGCGTCTTGCCGTGGAAGGGGATCGACCTCTGCACCGGCTGCGCGTCTTCTTCGACGCTCGCTTTGACCTGATCGGGGTTCGGCTTCGCCGCCTCCGCTTTTTGTTCGTTGGTTGGAGCGTCGCCCGCTGCCGAGTCCTTTTGGGCAACAGCGACGCCGCTCAGCACCAGGGCAATGGCGAAGACAGAAGTGCGGATCATTGATTGCCTTTCATCGGAATGGGATTGCCTTCGACCATCACGTAGCCGACGCGCTGGACGGCGGTCGGATCGACGAGCGGGTCGCCGTCGACGGCAATGAGGTCGGCAGACTTGCCTGGATCGAGAGTGCCGGTCTCGGCCGAGAGGTTCATGAGATCGGGCCCGCCCTTGGTCGCGGCGATGAGCGCGTCGCGCGGGGTCATCCCGCCCTTGGTCACCATCAGCTCGACCTCATGGTTCGCCTGCGTATGCGGAGCGACCGCACTGTCGGTGCCGAGCGCGATATGAACTCCGTTGCGGTAAGCGAGGTTGAGGCCCTTGCCCCACACGCCGAGCGTCTGCCGGGTCTTGGCCTCGCTCGCCGGAGTCATGATTCCCTTGCCGAGCGCATTGGCAACGCCGCTGAAGGCCATCAGCGTCGCTACATAATAAGTGCCGCGCGCCTTCATGTCCTTCACGCCCTGGTCGTCGATGAAGGTGCCGTGCTCGATCGAATCGACGCCGGCTCGAACTGCTGCGTCGATGCCGCGCGCGCCGTGAGCGTGGGCCGCGACCTTCAGGCCCATGAAGTGGGCCATGTCGCAGATCGCCTTCATCTCTTCGTCGGTGAAGTGCTGCTCAAGGCCACGGGTGCCGGGGTCGAGAACTCCGCCGGTCGCCATGATCTTGATCCAGTCCACTCCGGCGGCCGCCAGCTTGCGCACGACCTTCTGGCATTCTTCAGCGCCGGTGCAGACGGACGAATCCATGTGGGCTTCGTCCATCGCCGCGGCGAGTTCCGGGGGGAGGCCGGTGGTCGGGTCGGCATGGCCGCCGATGATGGAGAGCGGCGCGCCTGCGACCTTGATCCGGGGGCCAGGGAAGCGGCCTTCGGCGACCGCGTCGCGCACTGCGATCACCGCGCTCGTGTCTCCGCCAAGATCGCGAACGGTGGTGAAGCCGCCCTGCGCCATCTCAAGGGCGTGGGTTAGACCAACCGTCGCTGCGTATGGAACCGACTGCTTCTGGGTGAAGCCTGTGTACCAAGGCTGTCCGGATGTATCAGTGAGGTGAACGTGGACGTCGGTCATCCCCGGCATCACGGTCCGAGTCCGCTCGTCGACGACGATTGCTCCAGCAGGCGTGGTGAAGCCGTTCTCGATCCTCGCGATCCGGCCGTTGTCGACGATCACAGTCGACTGGGCGCGCTCGGGTTGCGAAGCATCGACGATGAGGTGCCCCGCCTGGATCGCGTAGGTGGCGGCGTCGGCCGTCGCGCCCATCGCCAGCGCCGCAGCGCCGGCAAGCAAATGCTTGATCATTATTCCCCTTTCCCCGGAAGAGACGGTGGCTTAGCGCGCGTTCGGCTCGGCCTTCAAGTTACCATCGCTTGGAGGCTCTCCAGTCGGTCGGCCTCAGCCGCCGGTTTGTCGATGCGAATGCGACTGATGCGCGGGAAGCGCATTGCGACTCCGGACTTGTGGCGACTGCTCTTGTGAACCGAGTCGAAGGCAACCTCGAGCACGAGGCTCTTCTCGACCTCGCGCACGGGCCCGAAACGCTTGATCGTGTGGCCGCGGATCCAACGGTCGAGCCATTTGAGCTCCTCGTCGGTGAACCCGAAATATGCCTTGCCGACGGGAAGCAGCTCGCCCCCGTCGCTCCAGCAGCCGAAGGTGTAATCGCTGTAGTAGCTCGACCGTTTGCCCGACCCTCGCTGGGCGTACATCAGCACGCAGTCGACGGTCAGCGGATCGCGCTTCCATTTGTACCAGAGGCCCGCACGTCGGCCGGCGACATAGGCGCTGTCCCGGCGCTTCAGCATGATGCCTTCGATCGAGACGTCGCGGGCATTCAGCCGAAGGTCTTCGAGCTCTTCGAACCTTCTGGCTTCGATGAGCTGCGAGATGTCGAAGCGGTCGGGGTCGAGCGTGACCGCGAACCGCTCGAGCCGCTTGCGCCGGTCGCTCCACGCAAGCTCGCGCAGGTCGGTGTCAGCCTCGAATAGGATGTCGTAGAGCCGGACGAACGCCGGATAGGATGCCAGCATCTTGTCGCTGACTTTCTTGCGGCCGAGGCGCTGCTGAAGCGCGTTGAAACTCGCGGCTGCGCCGCCGTGCACATCGACGACTCCCTGGTCGTCGCCGCGCACGAGCAGCTCGCCGTCGAGCACGCCTTTCGTCCGGAATGCCTCGGCGACGTCGGGGAAGCTTAGCGAGATGTCGTCGCCGGTGCGGCTGTAGAGCCGCGTCTGCCCGCCGGCATGGACCAGCTGCACGCGGATCCCGTCCCACTTCCACTCGGCGGCATAATCCTCGAGCGACAGTTTCGTATCCTCGAGCGCATGGGCGAGCATGAAGGGCCGGAAGATCGGTACATCCCGCGCGCTCGGCTGCGGCGAACGGCCCTCCGCCCATTCGAACAGCTCCGTGAATGGCGGGGAGAGGCCGTGCCACACCTCCTCCACGGCATCGACGTCAAGGCCGAAGGCCAGCGCCAGCGCCTGCTTCGACAATCTCGCACTGATCCCGACGCGCAATGCCCCCGTCGCGAGCTTGAGCAAAGCAAAGCGGCCCGACGAGTCGAGATGATCGAGCATCGTGGCGAGCGTGCGGGGCGCATCGAGGCGCGTCGTCGAGCGGAGCCTCCCGATCGCTTCGCTAATGCTGATCGTCGCGTCGTCGGCTTCCGGCACTCCAGTCGCCGATGTCGGCCAA
>DASQYQ010000013.1:0-7905 GCA_035639115.1 Sphingomicrobium sp.
TGTTTCGGGGCGCGGAGTTTGACGGACTGCAAGGCCTCACCCGCGAACAGCTCGCGAGTGCATGGACGCCATATCTCGGCCACGACGTCCCGATCTCGGTCGTGTGCGAGATCCGCGACCGCGCCGGGACCATGTTGCGCAACGCCGGCTACATCGCGGCTGTCCAGGTGCCGCAGCAGAACATCACCGACGGCACCATCCACTTCCGAGTCCTGATGGCGCACCTCACGCAGGTGCGCGTTCGCGGCGATGCATCAGGCGCCGAACGAATCATCGCGGGATATCTCAACCATCTTACCCAGGAGCCGGTGTTCAACCGCTTCGACGCGGAGCGCTACCTGCTGCTCGCCAGCGACCTGCCCGGATACACCGTCCGATTGACGCTTCGGCCCGCCGGCAGCGTTCCGGGCGATGTCGTCGGCGACGTTACGGTCCAGCGAACGCCGGCATATGTCGATCTCAACATCCAGAACGGCGGGTCGGAGGAGCTCGGCCCATGGGGCGGTCTCGTCCGAGCCGAATTTTTCGGACTGACAGGGCTCGGCGACCGAACCACGCTCGGCTTCTTCACGACTCCCGACCTCCACGAACAGCAGACGCTTCAGCTCGGCCATGACTTCCGTCTCGGCTCGCAGGGCCTGACGGTCGGCGACAATTTCACTTATGCCTGGGCGAGGCCCTCCATCCCCAACACCCACGTGCTTGCGAAGACTCTGCTGGACACGGTCGAGGTCGGCTATCCCTTCGTCCGCCGCCAGGCCGAAACGATCCGCGGCGCCGTCGGCATGGACTATGTCAACCAGGACGTGAACCTCGACGGGATCAAGCTGACTAGAGATCGACTGAGAGTGGGTTACGTCCGGCTTGGACTCGATACCGAAGCAAGCGACCGTGATGGCACCGTCCTCGCCGATCCCGCGTGGCGCTTTATCGCCCTTCTCGAGCTTCGCCAGGGGATGCACATCTTTGGCGCGACGCCCGATTGCGGCCCGCTCGGCGCGAACTGCCTCGGTCCGGGCGATGTCCCACCGAGCCGCATCGAAGGCCAGTCCAACGCGACCGTCATTCGCTACACCGGCTACGGCGAAGTCAGGCCTCTTCCCAGGCTGACCTTCGCGCTCGGCGCTCGGTTGCAATATTCCTGGAAGCCGCTGCTTAGCTTCGAAGAATTCTCCGCCGGCAATTACACCGTCGGCCGCGGATACGACCCCGGCACTTTGCTCGGCGACCGCGGGTACGGAACCCAGGCCGAGATTCGGTTCGGCAAAAGGACGCCATCCGGGCACAACAAGCTTGCCGTCGAAGCCTATGGTTTCTGGGACCACGCCTGGGTCCACAACCTCGACAAGCTGTTCATCATTCCCGGCTCGGATCATCTGGACTCGGTCGGCGGCGGCGCTCGTGTCGCGTTCGATCGCTTCTCTCTCGATGCTGCGCTGGCAGTCCCACTGACGCACGTCGGAATCGACAACCGGAAGCCCGGTCCACGCTTCCTCATCTCGCTTACAACCCGTCTCTGGCCTTGGAGCTACCGATGATTTCCTCATCGAAGCCCGCTTATCGGGCGATCCGCAAGAAGCTCTTGATCTCCTGCGCGTCGGTTGCGCTCGCCACCGCCGCGCTCGCGCCGCAGAAAGCGCGTGCTCAGGCCGCCCCTGCGGGCGCCTTCCAGGGCGATCCGACGACGGCTTCCGGTACGGTCCTCTACAGTCGCGACAACAATCCCGTCGTCGGCTCCGAGACGATCACCGTTTCGAGCCCGACTGCAACGATCAACTGGGCGCCATACGACCAGACGACCGGCACTGCCAACCCGATCGACTTCCTTCCGTCCGGCGACACTGCCACATTCACCAGTTCGAGCGGGCTGCTCGACTACACGGTGCTCAATCGAATCATTCCGACCGATCCGAACCGCGCCATCGAACTCAACGGAAGCATCATTTCGACGCTTGAGGGCGGGAGCAGTACCGGCGGCAACATCTGGTTCTACAGCCCGGGCGGGATCCTGATCGGCGCAGGCGCCGTAATCGACGTCGGAAGCCTGCTTCTAACGACCGCCGATCCGGACAGCTGGAGCGTGAATGGCGACGGCAGCTTCAGCGCAAGCTTCGGCCGCGGCAACGTAGCGACCAATCCCAACTCGAAGATTTCGATCGCCGACACCGCCACCCTCAAGGCACTTCAGCAGAACAGCTATATCGCGCTCATCGCTCCTCGAATCGAGCAGGCGGGAACCGTCCGAGTCAACGGTTCAGCGGCTTACATGGCCGGCGAACAGATGACGATGTCGTTCAGCCAGGGGCTGTTCGACGTGTCTATCGATGTCGGCACCGGCGACGTGAACGGAATCGTCCACACCGGAACCACCGGCGGCCCCGCGAATGCAGCGGCCGGCGACAATCACACCATCTACATGGCCGCTGTTCCGAAGAACCAGGCGATGACGATGCTGCTCGGCGGCAACATCGGCTTCGACGCGGCAAGCGGCGCGTCGGTTCAGAACGGTCAGATCATTCTCTCGTCCGGCTGGGCGCCTTATGGTTGCTCGGAATGCTGGCAGACGTCCAGCACGACGAGCGATGCGTCGCTGACGATCACCGGCGGCCATTTCACATCGCCGGTCGAGGCAATCGCCAATAGCGACCTGAAGGCAGAAACCGACGACGGGAATCTCACCTTCGACAGTGACGTCACTTTTCAGTCCTATAATGCCGGCGTTACCCTTTCGGCCACCAACGGGAACAAGCTCTCGATCGGCGGGAACGCCTACCTCACCGCCGATGGCAACGGAGGCGGAGGGCAGGTCGTCAATCTGGACGCATCCGGCGGCGGAATCCTCGACATCACCGGAACCACCTTTCTCCAGGCGAGCCAGACCGGCGGCGTCGAAGGCTACGGCACCGACATCTTCGCAGGGACAGTGAATGTCGAGGCCAACGGCGGCACAATCTCAACGGGCGACCTTACCATAGACGTCTCCGCGCAGGGCGGCCCCGGGAACGCGGACAGTGCCGCGGGCGCGGGCTACGGCGGAACGATCAACATCGGCGCCGACGGAGGCGGATCGGTCACGGTCGACGGCACCTTCGATGCAATTGCCGCCGGCGTTGGCGGCGGCTCGTTCACTGACGGAGTAAGCGGCGGCACCGGCTATGGTGGCAACGTCAATATCTCCGTCGGCGACGGGTCGATCGACTTCACCGGCACTTCCCTTGTCTCGGCGCTCGGCATCGGCGGCAGCTACGAGGGCTTTTTGACGCCCACTGACCAGCAAGGCGGCGCCGGTTATGGCGGAGGCATCCTCGTTTCTTCGAACGGCCCGGGCACCATCACGTTCGGTCCCAGCACCAGTCTCGACGCGGACGGCGAAGGCGGAACGGGCCAGTCGGGCGGCGCCGGTTACGGCGGCGATGCGGAAATCTATGGCTATGACGGCACGATCGACCTCGGAGCCTCGGCGTTCATCTCGGCGAGCGGAATCGGCGGAGCGGCGGGCTTCGGCTTGGGCGGCGACGGCGGGCTGGGCGGTGGCGGCTACGTCAGGATAGGAGCCTGGCAAGACACCGAGCTTGGAACGGCCGCGACAATCACCGGCGGCGACGTGGTCCTCTCTTCCTTTGGCTTCGGCGGCGCAGGCGGGGCCGGCAATGGCGACAATATTGCACCAGGCACAGGCGGCGAGGGCGACGGCGGTCGCGCCCAGCAGATCGTCGAGACATTCAGTCCAGGCGGCGCCTACGTCGAGGTCCAAGGCTCCGCGACCCTGACTCTCGGCAGTCTCGATATCAACGCATCCGGAACCGGAGGCGCAGGCGGAGCAGGCGTTGGCGGGCAAGCCGGAGGTCTCGGCGGCGCAGGTTACGGAGGCACCGCTGAGTTCACATATTCCGACCCCTACGGCACCGGAGCTGGCTCCGGCAGCGTGAGCCTCGGCAGCCTCGTACTCGGAGGCAGCGGGTTCGGCGGCTCGGGTGGAACCAGCGACACGGGCGCCCAAGGCGACGGCGGACTCGGCAGCGGCGGATTTGTGACTCTCCAAGCTGACATCGGAACGATCACAACTGACTATCTCGAGCTTCATTCGCATGGTCTCGGCGGCGCCGGCGCGACTGGGGGCGAGGGCCGCGGCGGCGAGGCCGAACTGCTGGTCGACGGCGGCGACCTGACGGTCGATGGAGAAGCGGAAGTCGTCGCTACCGGACAAGGCGGCTCAGGCACGGTCCAGGGCGGCGATGGCGAAGGCGGCTATGCCTATGTTGCCTTTTCGAATGGCCAAGCCGCCAGCCTCGGCGGCTCCCTCGACGTGACGGGCGATCTCGTCCTGAGCGCCAGCGGGATCGGCGGAAGCGGGATGACCAATGCGGCTGGTGCCGGCGGCATTGGCGGTGCTGGCTTTGGTGGCTCCGCCGAGTTCTACGTCACTGATTTCCTGGCGGACGGGGCCTCCATTACCGTCAACGCCGGCACCATCAGCCTTGGTGCAAGTGGCAATGGCGGCGCAGGGGGCAATGGCATCACCGGAGGCGCCGGCGGCGAAGGCAGCGGCGGCGAGGCATATGCGGAATTCTATGGCGGAACGATCACCGCCGGATCGATCGAGGCGAACACGGCGGGCGCAGGCGGCAGCGGAGGGGCTGGTTCGGATGGCGTTGGGGGAACGGGCGGCGACGCATTCGGCGGCTATTCGGAGTTCGACGTCGGAACGAACCTGACTGGGGACGTCTATTCCACGGCCTGGGCCTTCGGTGGCCAGGGTGGCGCCGGCACAATCACCGGCGATGGCGGAAGCGCATTCGGCGGCACCGCCTATCTCAATATCTTCCCCGCCGGCCAGCTTTCCGGAGCAGCAAACCTGAACGCCGAGGCTGTCGGCGGAAATGGCGCGAACGGTGGTGAAGCGGACGGCGGCGATGCGGAACTCCTGATCCAGGGATCGCTCACCGGCTCTTCGATCGCGGTTAACGCCGACGGCGAGGGCGGCAACGGCAGTAGCGGCAACGGCGGCTATTCGTCGGGCGGCGTTGCCAAGCTGTTGATAGACGGAGGATCGGCGGACGTCAGCGGCAATGCAAACGTCCAGGCAACCGGCAATTCCGACGGCAACGGTGACGGGACTGGAGACAATGGGAAGGGCAGTGTCAACGGCGGCGATTCGGACGGCGGAACTGCCACCATCGAGATCATGCCGACCGGCGGGTCGCTGACGGTCGGCGGCAATACTCAAATATTCGCGCGCGGCTTCGGCGGCACGGGAGGTCCCAACGGGGACGGCTCTGGCGGAAGCGGCGGCTACGGGCGCGGCGGCACTGCGTCCTTCCTGGTGGATGCGTGCAGCACGACCTGCACATCGAACGTCGCAATCCAGAATCTCCTGGTGACCGCTAACGGGTTCGGGGGCACGGGCGGCAATTCGACGGTCGGCGGCGTCGGCGGCGAAGGCGATGGCGGCACCGCCACAATCGATATTGAAACGGGCACGTTCACCGCTCGCGATATCAACAACACTGCAAGCGGCCTTGGCGGCACCGGCGGCACCGGCTCAGCGGGCGTTGGCGGTAACGGCGGAAATGGCCAGGGTGGCCAGTCCCATCTCACAGTGAGCACCGACCTCGAGGCAGCCTCTTATATCGGCCACGCCTTTGGACAGGGCGGGAACGGAGGCACCGGGACTGCAGGCGATGGCGACGGCGGCGATGGCTTTGGCGGCCAGGGGTTTGGCAACATCCTCGCTGGAGGAACGGTGAATCTGACGGGCGGAGGCGATCCCACGATTGCCGGGTTCTTCGTGATCAGCGACTTCGGAATGGGCGGCAATGGCTTCAATGGCGGCAACGGATCCGGCGGTTCTTCGGAGCTAGATGTCGGCGGCTCGCTAAGCTTGACAGGCTTACTCCAAGTCAGCGCGCGTTCGTTCGGCGGCAACGGATCGGGCGGAGCCGGCGGCGACGCAAATGGCGGCGAAAGCTCCGCAATCCTCAACATCACCGGTTCGGCCGACGCGCCTCAGCTGTTCGTCGCAGCGGACGCGATCGGTGGTAATGGAGCAACCAATGGCGGGTCGGCCTCAGGCGGCTCGGCAAGTCTAAACGTGAACGGCGGCCTCCTCGACATTAGCGATGTTGGAAGCGCGGTCGACGCCGACGCGACCGGAGGAACCGGTTCGACGACAGGCAGCGCGACCGCCGGCTTCGCAAGCGTCGAAAGCCTCAATGGCGGAAGCATCACGGCCGCCGACCTGACCATTTCGTCCGTCGGGGACCTCGGCACCGGCTCCGTCACGATCGGCACAGACGGCGGGACGATCGCCGCGGGCGACCTCGAGCTGGATTCGAGCAGCGATCTCAACGTTCCGCTGATCGGAACCGACATCACGGTCAGCGGGCGGCTGAAACTCCAGACCCTTGCTAACCTCACCTTCGCCGACGTCACCGCAGGAAGCCTGCAATTCAAGGTCGGGGGCGACGTCAACGGCGGCAACATCGATGTGACCGACACTGCCACCGGCGAGGCTCTGGGCGCGATCGTCCTCGGCAATATCACGACCGAGACGGCTCCTCTTCCAGGCGACATCGTCTTCACCGTAGGAATGGCGTCCGGCGCATCCATCACCGTCGGTGACGTAAGCTCGCCCGGCGCTGTCGGCTTCGCGAGCGACGGCGCGCTTACGACGGGCAATATCAGCGCCGGCGACCTCTTCATGGCGCTGGTCGCCGGGGACGTCAGCCTCGGCTCTGTCACGACCGCACCGGACGGCCAGGTCTACATCGGTGACTGGTCGATGTTCCCGGCAGCGGGCGGCTTCGACAATTTCGACGTCAATCAGGTGCTTGCGCTGGCGCCGGTGGCCACGGGCGGCTCGATAACCATCAACGGGACTGTGACGACCGGCCAAATGCAAGCGGCCGCGGGCACCGACCTCACCGTAAACGACATCAACGCCGGCAGCTCGGTCGACCTCTTCGCGAACGGCCTTGCCGATTTCGAGGGGATCGTTTCCGCGCCGACGATCAATGTTACCTCGGGTCAGATCTCGATTCCGGGACAGCTAGGCGTCCAGGGCATAACCGACCTCGTCACGCTCAATGCGCTTAGCGACCAGTCGGTGATCGTCGGCGACGGTACCTCCGCTCCGGGCCAATATGTTCTGAGCTCCGCCGACTTCGGCAATATCCAGTCCAACAATTTCGTCCTGAACGCGCTTGGAATCGACGGCGGCACGGCACCCGACCTCGACATCTTCGGCCTCCAGATCAACGGCAGTCAGACGCCGGGCGGCGGGATGAGCAGCGTCAGCTTCAATACGGGCAGCTCCATCATCGTCGAAGGCGCGCTGAACTACATCGACGCAGCAGCGACGGACGCGCTCACGCTGAGCGCAGGCCAGAACATCGAGGTGATCACCGACCTCGGCGGAAGCATCGCGATGACCGACAATAGCGACAATCTGTCGGGAACGCTCGATCTAACCGCGCACAACGTCTGGGTTGCTGACTCGGCAATCATCGCGCAGCTCGAAGCCGACCCGACGTCGGTCACCCAGCAAGAGCTCGAGACGAACGACGGGGCGTACAACCCGGCGGGCTATCTCCAGGCAGGCGGCATCAACGTCGATCTGCTCGGCAGCACCTTCTTCGTCCAGAATAGCGGGACGCCCACCGAGTTCGACGGAATCAGCGTTGGCTCCGGCGGCCTCAACATCGTCAACGAAGGTGTCGACGCAGCCACTGTTATCGCCTTCGGCCGCGCTATCGTCGGCGGTATCGTCGATTCCGGACCGATCTTCGTCCAGAACGACCTGACAACGTCGGGAAGCTTCACCCCGGATTCGACCGTGGATGGCTGCTCGCTGGCTGGCTGCGCACCTCCTCCTCCGCCTCCGCCGCCACCTCCGCCTCCGCCGCC
>DASQYQ010000014.1:0-5019 GCA_035639115.1 Sphingomicrobium sp.
CGAGCGCGAGACTCGCCCGCAGCTCACCGAGCCACGCGCTTCGGCCCTCCACGACCAAGACCTTCGCCGAAGCGTCCATCTCGGCGTCCTTGCGGGCAGCAGCCGTAGCAGGCAAGGCCGAAGCGCTCGGCTTCGTCGGTAGGGAGAGAGTTCGCGGAAGTTGGATTGCGCTGGCGGCGCTTACCTGGACAATCCCGTCGGGAGATTGGCGGTGACAGGCTCGACCCTCCTTCGATCGCGCGCGTAGTTTTCGGTCGCTCGCAATGGGAACGCATCTCCGCTAGCGATGATTGGGAATAGTCAGAGGTCCTCGCAATGAAGTTCGTCCGCGCGATCTGGAAGCTGCTGGTGGGGATCAAGGACATGCTCGTCCTGATCTTCATGCTGATCTTCTTCGGCATGCTCTACAGCGCGCTTTCGGCGCGGCCAGCGCCAGTGAAGAGCGGAGTTCTCGACGTCAATCTCAACGGCAGCGTCGTCGAGCAGCCATCGCGCGCTAGCTGGTCGGACGTCGCCGGCGGCAATCGCCTCGGCCAGTATCGCCTGCGCGACTTGGTCCAGGCGCTCGACAAGGCGCGAACGGACAGCCGCGTGAAAGCGGTTGCTCTCGATCTCGACGGATTCACGGGCGGCGGACAGACCACGATCGGCGATCTCGCCGATGCCGTGCGGCGGATGCGCGCGGCAGGAAAGCCGGTGATCGCTTATGGCGTCGGCTATACGAACGACAGCTACCAGCTCGCTTCGGCGGCGTCGGAAATCTGGCTCAACCCGCTTGGAGCGGTGCTGGTCACGGGACCCGGGGGGTCGAACCTCTATTACAAGGGACTGCTCGACAAGCTCGGGATCACCGCGAACGTCTACCGCGTCGGCAAGTTCAAGTCCGCGGTCGAACCCTTCATCCGCAACGACATGTCGCCGGAGGCGAAGCAGAACTACCTGGCACTCGACCAGGCCGAGCTTGAAAGCTGGCGCCAGTCGGTGAAGCAGGCGCGGCCCAAGGCGAACGTCGACCTCTTCCTCAACAACATGAACGGAGCAGTCGCCGCGGCGGGCGGCGACATGGCGAAGGCCGCGCTTGCGAGCGGTTTGATCGACCGGATCGGAAGCCGCCGCGAGTATGAGAAGCGGCTCGCCGACCTCGGCGGCAGCGACGGCAAGGACAAGGACGAGGTCGGTTTCGCTCGGATCAAGCTGTCGTCATATGTCTCCGACGTCGTCGACCGCGATCCCAAGGGGCCGATCGGAGTCGTCACGATCGCTGGCGACATCGTCGACGGCAAGGCGGGCCCGGGAAGCGCTGGGGGCGACACGATCGCCAATGAGATCGAGGACGGGATCCACGACGGCATCAAGGCTCTCGTGGTCCGAGTCGACAGCCCGGGAGGGTCGGTGCTCGCCTCCGAGCGTATCCGCCAGGCCGAGCTCGACGCGAAGGCGAGGAAGATCCCGGTCGTGGTGTCGATGGGCAGCGTCGCCGCGTCCGGCGGCTATTGGGTCTCGACACCGGCCGACTTCATCTATGCAGAACCCTCCACGATCACTGGATCGATCGGAGTCTTCGGGATCATCCCGAGCTTCCAGGGCACGCTTCAGAAGCTCGGCATCGGTGCAGATGGCGTGAAGACGACGCCGCTTTCGGGCGAGCCCGACCTGTTCAAGGGCCCGTCTCCCGAGGCGAGCCAGATGATCCAGTCCGGCGTCAATTCCATGTACGCCCGCTTCCTCAGCATCGTCGCGCAGTCGCGTCACAAGACTCCTCAGCAGATCGACCAGATTGCCCAGGGGCATGTGTGGGACGGCGGAACGGCGCACCAACTCGGCCTGGTCGATGGGTTCGGCGGGATCGATGAGGCCGTTGCCAAGGCGGCGCAGCTCGCCGGCCTCGGCAATGAGCGGCGGGTTCATTATCTCGAGCAGCCGAAGAGCTTCCGCCAGCAGCTGATCGAAGCTCTCGCCGACGAGCAAAGCGACAACAGCGCGGTTCCCGACGATGCCTTCGCCTCGTTGGCGCGGGCGCCCCAGCAGCAGCTCGTGGCGATGCTTGCCGAAGTGCGCTCGATCCTTGGCGGGCCGAGCATCCAGGCGCGCTGCCTCGAATGTCCATCGGTCGCTCCGGCACGGGTGGACAAGCGGGACTTGAGCCTGCTGAGCCTGATCGAGGCCTGGATTTCCTAAAAAAGCCGCCCGCGGGGATTTTCGAATGATTTATCGCCTTGTTTCGCTGGCGCTCGCCGGCACGTCGCTGATTGCAGCGGCGCCGTCGGCGCAAAGCCCGATCACCGAGCGGTCGGTCGCCGCTCACGAATCTTTCCTTGCGAGCGACGCTCTTCGGGGCCGCGGAAGCGCTACTCGGGACGAGGCAATCGCCGCCGCTTATGTGGCGTCGGAATTCCAATCCTATGGACTGGTGCCGGCACCGGGCATCGACGGTTACCTGCAGACCGCGACGATCATCCGGGACAGGCTGAGCGGTCCGGCCTCGCTGACGGTCGGCGGGGCCGCAACAGCGGCGCCGACCGTGATCACGGCTACTGGAAAGCCGGTGTCGGGACCACTGACCGTCGTGACCGACAGCGACGTCAGCAAGCTGCCGTCCGCTGCCGTTCTATTGGTGACGAGCGAAGAGGCGGATCCGATGGCCTTCTTCCGCGCCGTTTCGGATAAGCACATCCAGCTCCTGATCCTTCGCGAAAGCGGTGCCACCCGGAAGATCATCCCGATGCTCGGTGGTCCGCGCCTCCCGACCTACCTCGAGGGAAGCACGCCACGCTCACGTTCGAACATCGTCGTCCTTCCGGGATCCGCCGTCGATCTAATCGCGGCCAAGGCCGGGGCGACAGTCACTCTGACCGTCCCGACGACCGAGGAGCGGGCGACGACCACGAACGCGATCGGCTACCTCAAGGGTACCGACCCGGCCGCGGGCACCCTGCTCTTCTCGGCCCACCTCGACCACCTTGGCGTGAGGCCCGACGGGACGATCATGCATGGCGCCAATGACGATGCGTCCGGCACCACGGCAGTGCTCGAGCTGGCGCAGGCGCTCGCGGGGGGAAGGCAGCCGCGGCGAAGCATTTTGTTCGTCTGCTATGGCAGCGAGGAGATCGGCGAATATGGCTCGACCTATTTCGGCCAACACCCGCCCGTCCCGCTCAGCGGGATCGTCGCTAACGTCGAGTTCGAAATGATCGGCGCGCAGGATCCGGAGCTCCCTAAAAACGCGCTGATGATGACTGGCTTTAACCGGTCCAACCTCGGCGCTGCGCTGAAGCAGCATGGCGCTTTGGTCACCGGCGATCCCTATCCGGAGCAGCATTTCTTCGAGCGCTCCGACAATTATGCGCTCGCGCTGAAGGGGGTGGTCGCGCACACGGTCTCGGGATGGGCGGTGACCCCGACCTATCACCAACCGACGGACACGTTCGCCAACCTCAATATCCCGTTCATGACAAAAGCGATCCGGTCGCTGGTCGCGCCCGCTGAATGGCTCGCCAACAGCGACTTCGTCCCGGCGTGGAAGGCTGGCGGCAAGCCGTCGGAGGGGGATTGAGCCGGTGAACATCTGACGCCGGCGCGGCGCCGCCAGGGTGTATCAGCAGCGGCGATGACGGTGAACACCAGAGTGGCTCGAGCAAGCGATGCAGCGGCGATCGCTGGCATCTACCGGCCATATGTCGAACGCTCTCACTTCACGTTCGAGGAAGTGGCGCCTGAAGCGACGGAGATCGCGTCGCGGATGGCCAATCCGATCCATCCATGGCTCGTTGCGGAAGAAGACGGAGTGGTGGTCGGTTATGCGTCAAGCTCGCCGCTGCGCAATCGAGCGGCGTACCGCTGGAGTCTCGAGACCGGCGTCTACCTGGCCGGCGGGGCACAGGGCCGCGGTATCGGCAGCAGGTTGCTGGAGGCTCATCTCGAGCTGCTGGAGCGGCAAGGCTTCGTCACTGCGATTGCCGGGATTGCGCTGCCGAACGAGCCGAGTGTAGCGCTTCACGAGAAGCTGGGTTTCACTCTCCTGGGAATCGAACGCGGCGTCGGGTTCAAGCTCGGCCGGTGGGTGGACGTAGGCCGCTGGCAGCGCGATCTGGCTCGGCGAACGCGAAGCCCGCGGGAGCCGTCACAGGCGGCTCAGGCGGCTCAGGCGGCGAGCAGCTCCGGTTTCTCGTCCGCGGCGGGGATTGCGGGCGCTGGACGCGAAAACTCGTAGTCCTCTTCTTCGACCGCCGCATCATAGCCGCACTTGCGCAGGTAGAGGCCGGAGCCCCACCAGATCACGGCCATGGCGGGCCAGGCGACCAACCCGTCGGCGATATAGTGCCAGCCGAGGTGCACCGAGCCGATCAAGATGATCGATGCAAAGGTCCAGGCGAGAATCCGCAACCAAGGTCGCGCTTTCCACGCCGCGAGGACGTAGAGGAAGCTGATCGCATTGTGCATCGAGGGAAAGGCGGAAATGCCGAGCGCAAAGCCGTAACGGTGATGCGAATAAGCGTCCCACAGCTGGCTTTGCCACTCGAGCGCCCCCAAATGGTAGCCGGCGGCGTCGATCGCGTGCAGCCTTTGCATCAGCGGTGCATAGTCGTTCGCCGTCGGCGCTCCGACGTAAGCCGCATAGCAGGGCCCGGCCGAGGAAAAGAGATAGGCTGCGACCAAGCCCAGCAGCACCCAAGCCGCTGCAAACGAGAGGAAGAAGCGGGCGCGGATCGTCCGCGGCGCGAAAACCGAGACCATGAAGACAATGACGAAGAGGAATGGAACCCAGGCCGTGTAGAGGCGGTCGATCACCATTGTCGAAAAGGGGTCACCGAACAGCGCGTGAGTGAAGCGCCATGCCGGTATTCGGAAGATCGTTCGGCCGATCTGCGGCAGCCATTTATCGGCCGAGAAGGGCGCGACGAGAGGCATGAACTGCTTCAAGGCCCCGAACGCGCCCATGAGCAGGGGCATGATGAGCATCGGGGTCACCGTGCCGGCGACCAGTGCAGGAGAGCCGAAGCGGGATTTCAGGAAGGGCTT
>DASQYQ010000015.1:0-2100 GCA_035639115.1 Sphingomicrobium sp.
AGAAGGGGAACAAAACCGACGCCAGGGCCGCCGCAAAGATTCTTGTTTTGTTCTGTGCGTTCCGAAGGCGCGTACCACCAGTGGAGGAAGATTCCACCCAGAGAGTTGTCGATTGATCTGGTAGCTGACGAGCGGTCTGGCTGGGCGACTGGCTGGGCTGAAGCCTCGTGACAAAGGCCGCCTTAGGGCGGTTGAGCGATCCAGCGGGCCGTAACGTGAGTAAAGCCTGAGCAGGCCTCGAAAGTGAAGATATGGATGCCGACCCGCCGGAACATCGGGGAAGGCCCTTGTGGACGGGGAAGCAATCGACAGACGCACCCGTTCGATCCATCGGGGTATTGGGAACGGCACGTTGGAAGGGTGATGCGGGTAATCGGGGGAGACCCGCGCGGTCGGAGGTCGCGGCTTCGACGCTGTGTGTTTGGCAGCGGACCGTGCGGGAGTCGGACAGGGTCGTACGACCTGTGAGGCCGGGTAATGCCGGCGGAGGAAAGGGCCCTGACTTCTGATGCGCTTTCGAAGACGGCGAGGAGGGGGTGATTGGCGATGAGCCTCGAAACGCCCGACAAGATCAGGAGCCTTCAGAGAAAGCTCTATCGCAAGGCGAAGGCGGAGCCCGCTTTCCGCTTCTACATCCTCTACGACAAGATCTGCCGCGAGGACGTCCTTCGCCACGCCTACGCGCTGGCCCGCGCCAATGCGGGCGCGCCGGGCGTGGACGGGACGACCTTCGAGCAGATTGACGCGTCGGGCGTGGAGGCGTGGCTGGCGGGCTTGCGCGAGGACCTCGTGTCGAAGACGTATCGGGCCGATCCGGTGCGGCGGGTGACGATCCCGAAGCCGGGGGGCGGCGAACGCCCGCTCGGCATCCCGACGATTCGGGATCGGGTGGTTCAGACCGCCGTCAAGATCGTGCTGGAGCCGATCTTCGAGGCGGACTTCGAGGACAACGCCTATGGCTATCGCCCGCGTCGCAGCGCGGTCGATGCGGTCAAGGAAACGCACCGGCTGATCCGCCGGGGCTACACCGACGTGGTCGATGCCGATCTGTCGAAATATTTCGACACGATCCCGCACGCGGAGCTGCTCAAATCGGTAGCCCGCCGCATCGTCGACCGGCATGTGCTGCATCTGATCAAGCTGTGGCTGCAAGCGCCGGTCGAAGAACGGGATGGCGACGGGACGCGGCGCATGAGCGGCGGCAGGAACAGCAAGCGCGGCACGCCGCAAGGCGGGGTCGCGAGCCCCTTGCTCGCCAACATCTACATGAACCGCTTCCTCAAGCATTGGCGTCTAACCGGACGCGGCGAAGCGTTCCGGGCTCACGTCGTCTCGTACGCCGACGACTTCGTCATCCTCAGCCGCGGCTGCGCGGCGGAGGCTCTGGCGTGGACGAAGGCGGTGATGACCAAGCTCGGGCTAACGCTCAACGAGGCGAAAACCTCGGTGAGGGACGCCCGCAATGAGCGCTTCGATTTCCTTGGCTACGCATTCGGCCCGCACCGTGACGGGAAAGACGGCCATCGGTATCCGGGCGCAAGCCCGTCCAAGAAGAGTGTTCAGCGGATCAAGACCAAGATCGGCGATCTCCTGAGGCCCGGCGAGAAAGGGCCATGGCCCGAGGTGCGCGCCCGACTGAACCGGCTTCTGACCGGTTGGTCGGCGTATTTCGGCTATGGCTCGCGCTTGCCGGCGTATCGGGCCGTCGATCATCACGTCTATGACCGCGTCCGGCACTTCCTCGCTCGACGGCACAAGGAGCCAGGGCGCGGCGTCCGACGGTTCCCCTATGCGAAAGTATTCGGGGACCTCGGCGTGCAGCGTCTACAACGCGTGCAAGTTGGACCGCTGCCGTGAGCCCTATGATGAAATCAGTCGGAAAGCCGGATGCCGGAAATCGGCCTGTCCGGTTTGATGAGCGGAGAAGGGAGACGGGGCGATTGCCAACGGCTCAAGCCACCGCGCCCTTCTTCGACTCTACGAACGGCCTTAGGGGAAGTCAGCAGTGGGGGAAGATCCCACCCAGAGAGCGTTCAACGTCGTCTGCGTGGCGCGGCGATGCGCCGCAGAGGCCGCCTGTCTTTGCGCGCGACGACCATG
>DASQYQ010000016.1:0-5505 GCA_035639115.1 Sphingomicrobium sp.
GAAACGAAGGCATGGCTTGCCGGCCGCGCCGGCGCTGCGGCCGCCCCTGCCCCGTCGCAGAGCGAACGCGGTTGATTAAGCAGCCAATTCCGCTATAGGCGCGCGTTCGCGGGAGCTTCGGCTCTCGCAACCGTCCGAGACAGCTGCCGCCCTGCGCCTTCCAAGGCAATCGGCTTAATCTGCAGCCTAGACGGGGACAGGAATCATTCGGAGCGGTCTTCCGCCCCGTCGCGCGTTGCATGCAGCGCCATCGATCCAATGCCCCACGGACACGGAGTGCTCAGGCGCTTGCGCCCGGGCTTTTGTTGAAGCTCGTTCGGGAGCGATCCCGGACGAATTTTTGGAGTTGGCATGGATCGTTCGCAAAAAGCCGATCTGGTCGCCGAGCTGAAGCAGGTCTTCAACGAGACGAGCGTGGTGGTCATCACCCGCAATCTCGGCCTCACGGTTGCGCAGTCCACGGACCTGCGCCTGAAGATGCGCGATGCTGGCGCCCAGTTCAAAGTTGCGAAGAACCGACTTGCCCTGATTGCGCTCGAGGACACGCGCTACAAGCCGATCGGCGACCTTCTGAAAGGCCCGACCGCGCTTGCGACGTCCGGAGACCCCGTCGCGGCGGCCAAGGTGGCCGTCGAATTCGCCAAGACTCACGACAAGCTCGAGATCGTCGGCGGAGCGATGGGGGACACGGTCCTCGACGTGAACGGGATCAAGGCGCTTGCCGAGCTTCCCTCGCTCGACGAACTGCGCGCGATCATCGTGGGCCTCATCCAGGCGCCCGCGAGCAAGATCGCCCGCACGATCAACGAGCCTGGAGCTCAGCTGGCCCGGGTCTTCGGCGCCTATGCGGCACAGGCCGCGTAAGCGATCCTCTTTTCATCAACGCACGACAATTGAGGCGAAGGCCTCACCAAGGAGTATCAAATGGCTGACATTGCAAAGCTGGTTGACCAGCTCTCTGAACTGACCGTCCTCGAGGCCGCGGATCTCGCCAAGGCCCTCGAAGAGAAGTGGGGCGTTTCGGCCGCAGCTGCGGTCGCGGTTGCGGGCCCGGCCGCCGCGGGAGCGGCTGCTCCGGCTGCCGAAGAGAAGACCGAGTTCGACGTGATCCTCACCGGCGACGGTGGCAAGAAGATCAACGTCATCAAGGAAGTCCGCGCGATCACGGGTCTTGGCCTCGGCGAGGCGAAGGCGCTGGTCGAAGGCGCTCCGAAGCCGGTCAAGGAAGGCGTCAACAAGGAAGAGGCCGAGAAGATCAAGAAGCAGATCGAGGATGCCGGCGGCACCGTCGAGCTGAAGTAAGCTTCTTCTAGAGCTGTGAAAACCGGAAGGGCGGCTCCGCTGGGGCCGCCCTTTTCTTATGCGCTGAGGTCGAGGCTGGAAAGGAATTGGTCGATCGCAGCGAGCGCTTCGGGCTCGTCGAGCATCGGCGCGTGGCCAATTCCGGAAACCGTCACCGATTTCATGTCGGGCACTGCGTCGTGCATTTTCCGAAGCGTGTCCGCGGTCAGGAGATCGCTGCGCTCGCCTCGCACGACGAGGAGCGGCTTCTGCCCCAAAGCGGTGAACAAGGGCCACAAATCGACCCTCGGCACTGGCCCGCTGGTCCGGAACGGCTCGGCGATGGCCATGTCATAGTCGAACCGGATCTCGCCATTCTCCTCGCGGCAATTGCGCTTTGCCATCGCGACGAAGTCTTCATGGCGATAATTCTCGAATGCCGAGCCGTAGTTGGAGGCAATCGCGTCAGCAGCCTCATCCCAGTTCCCGAACCGTCGGTCCTTCCCGACGTAGGCGAGGATCCGATCGACTCCGGACGCGTCTACGTCAGGACCGACATCGTTCAGGATCGCTGCAGCGATGCGCTTCGGGGCCATTGCAGCCATTGTCATCGTGACCAGCCCGCCGAGCGACGTCCCGACAAACACCGCGCCCTCGATCATTAGATCGTCGAGCAGCTGGATGACGTCGCCAGCATAAGTGAGCGGAGTGTAGCGGTCCGGGACTGGGTCGTAATCGCTCATGCCGCGCCCGCGAAAGTCGAGCGCGAGGCACCGCCATGCAGGCGAATGACGTTGTGCGAAGTCCGCGAAATCACGCGAGTTCCGAGTCAATCCGTGGAGGCAAAGCAGAGGCGGCTTATTCTTCGATCCGGGATAATCCCGGTAATGAAGCTTCAGACCGTCCTTGGTCGTGAAATATCGGTCGGCATAGCTCTCGCTCTCGGCAACCGGCCCACCGTCATTCATTCGCAAGGCCCTTTCGAAGAAGGCGATTGGCGACAGCCGCAACTCGCCCCGGATCACCGCTCGACCACACGGAATAGCGAAGACCAAGGAACACGTTCGCTCCCATCGACGCCCAGGCGAGGATTTCCAGATCCTCGTCGGTCAGATCGGCCGCCAGTTCACCCTTGTCACGAGCGACAGCGAACCGAGCTGCGATTCTCGCGGCCGTCGTCTCATAATGCTCGCGGTAGGCGGTGGGTTCGACGAACTCGGATTCATCGACAATTCGATAGACGTCGCGGTGCGTGCGCGCGAATTCGAGGAACAGCTTCAGTCCCTCCCGCGCGGCATCGAGCGCCTTGACCGGTTCCTTGAATGCCGGTGCGACGGTGTCGCGCACTTGCGCCGACATATCGCGCACGACGGCTCCGAACACCGCCTCCTTGGAATCGAAATAAGTGTAGAAGGTCCCGAGCGCCACGCCCGCGCGCTGCGTAATTCCGACGATCGAGCTTTCGGCGAAACCGCGCTCCCCGAACTCGGTTCGAGCCGAATCCAGAATCTTTCGCAGGGTGCGCTCGCCTCGCGCAGTGCGCGGTGCCTTGCCGACGCTCGCGGCGCTGATCTGCGCGTTGGAATCCACCTTTGCCCCCGTTCGGCTCCCGATAGCTACGTACAATGATTATTCGCAAGTTGAAAGCCGTTTCAACTTTCAGTAAGACAGTAAGGAACGCGGGTCGGTAGACGGCCCGCGTGGGGGAGAAAAGGGAAATGCGCGTTAGAATTGCACGCGCCGCGTTGCTCGGCACGGCCGCCGCGGTGTTGTTCACCAGTCCAGCATTCGCCGCACAGGCAAATTCGAACACCAATCCGGCGACTCCGAACAACCAGCAGACTCAGAACGAGGCCGCGACTGCCAGCGATCAGACGATCACGGTCACCGCTCGGCGGCGTAACGAGATCCTGCTCAACGTTCCGATCGCCGTCACCGCTTACTCCGGCGAGCAGCTCGACCGCGAAGGCGCGCTCAACATCACCGACATTGCCGACACGACCCCGAACGTGACGCTGGAAGTCTCGCGCGGCACCAACTCGACACTTACGCCGTTCATCCGGGGTATTGGCCAGCAGGACCCGGTAGCCGGCTTTGAGCAGGGCGTCGGGCTCTATCTCGACGACGTCTATTTCAACCGGCCCCAGGCGGCGGTGCTCGATATCTATGACGTCGAACGGATCGAGGTGCTGCGCGGCCCGCAAGGGACCCTCTATGGCCGCAACACGGTCGGCGGAGCGATCAAATATGTAACTCGGTCAATCCCCACTGACGCGGCGCATGCGAGCCTCCGCACGAACGTCGGGACTCATGGCCAGTTCGACGTGATTGCCTCGGCATCGACCCCGATCACTTCGATTCTTCGCATCGGCACCGCGGTCGCGCGCCTCAGCAACACTGGGTTCGGTAAGAACCTCACCACGGGCCAGAGCAATTACAACAAGGACATCTGGGCGGCGCGCGGTACCGTCGAGCTGCAGCCCACGTCCGACATCTTCTTCCGTCTCTCGGGCGACTACACATGGGACAACAGCAATCCCCGTGGAGGCCACCGGCTCATTCCGAACCTGTGCACGGCGGCGCAGTGCAACGGGGCCTTCCCTGTGCTCGGCAACGTATTCGACACCCAGGGCAGCCTCAACGATCCCAAGCAAAAGGTCACATCCGGCGGAATCGCGCTTCACGGCGAGATCGGGCTCAACGACTGGCTGAAGTTCCGGACCATCACGGCGTACCGCAAGGACCATGGCACGACTCCGATCGACTTCGACGCTTTACCTTATGCCGACACGGACGTTCCAGCGATCTATAAGAACCACCAGTTCAGCCAGGAATTCCAGCTCGTCGTCGACAAGGGGCCGCTGCAGGGCGTCGGCGGCTTCTATTATCTGAACGCCAGCGCATATGACGCATTCGACGTCAGGCTCTACACCACGGCGCCGGCTGCGCTGCCGGGACTCACCGCCGCAACCGTGGGTGATGTGGGCACCAAGACATGGGCAGCCTTCGCCGACTTCACCTATAATTTCAGTCCGCAGTGGGCATTGTCGCTTGGCGGCCGTTACACGGACGACAGGCGCCATGCCCAGATCCTGAGGCAGACCTATCTCTTCGGAGGCCAGCCGCAGCTCGGCGGTTCGGACGGGTTCGGAGTGGGAATCCCGGTTGCGACGACCTCAAACTTCGACGGAAGGCGCACCGACAAGGCATTCACTCCGAGGATCTCGCTCAGCTTCAAGCCCAATCCCGACAACAACCTCTACATCAGCTATTCGCGGGGCTTTAAGGGCGGAGGCTTCGACCCTCGCGGACAATCGAGCCAGGCGCCGAGCCAGTCGCCCGAAGACGTCTACAATTTCATGACGTTCAAGCCTGAGACGGTCGATAGCTATGAAGCAGGCTGGAAGGCTTCGCTGTTCGACAAGCGGCTCCAGTTCGCGACCGCAATCTTCGACGCCGAATATAAGGACGTGCAGGTGCCGGGATCGGCCGGCTGCACGGTAGGCGGCATACAAACCTTCTGCGGAATCACGACCAACGCCGGCAAGGCACGCTTCCGCGGCGTCGAATGGGAAGGCAATCTGCGGGTAGCTGACAATATCGCAGCGGCGGGAGACCGGCTCAACCTGGCGACATCGCTCGGCTTCCTCGACGCCAAATACCTGCAGTTCCTGACGGTCGTGAATCGGAACCCGGATGGGTCATTGATTATCGATCCTGTGACTGGAAAGCCGACTTCGATCCAGGCTGACCTAGCCAATTTCCGGAAAATCCAGAACACGCCCAAATGGACGCTTTCCGGATCGCTCGATTACAACACGCCGCTGTCGGGCGGCCGGCTCGACGTGAACACTACCCTCTCCCACCGGAGCAGCAGCCAGCAGTTCGAGATCCACACGCCGCAGCTCGACCAGGGAGCATTCTCGCTGTGGGATGCGAACATCGTCTGGCGCTCGAGCGGCGCCAGGTACGAAATTGGCCTCCACGCCAAGAACATCCTCAACAAGAAGTACGTCGTGTCGGGGTACAATTTCCTGACTCAGAATCCCTACACGGGAGCCTTCATTTTGGATGGGGCGGGCAATCCGATCCCGGCGCTCGGCAAGACCGGCGTGCTGACCGGCTTTTACGGAAACCCGAGGCAGGTTTTCCTGTCGGCCGCGATCAACTTCTAAGCCCGCCGGTCATTTC
This sequence comes from Sphingomicrobium sp., assembly GCA_035639115.1. GTDB lineage: Bacteria > Pseudomonadota > Alphaproteobacteria > Sphingomonadales > Sphingomonadaceae > Sphingomicrobium. Next base: position 5,473 of record DASQYQ010000016.1, read on the forward strand.
GAGGGGCGGCCCTTCGCGGCCGCCCCTTTTTTT
>DASQYQ010000017.1:0-2782 GCA_035639115.1 Sphingomicrobium sp.
CGTTTTTCATGGGCGGTATCATGGGCGCAGAAACTTAGAGCTCAGGAAGGCAAAATATAATCTTCTTTTTGAATCACAACGTTAAATGGTGGGCGCTGTAGGAATCGAACCTACGACCTCTCCCGTGTGAAGGGAACGCTCTCCCGCTGAGCTAACCGCCCTTTGCTGATCGGAGCGCATGTCTCAGCGAGACCCGTGTGGTAACCATCCGCTGAGGACCGCGGTTAGTTTGGGGCTCGGCCTGCGCTGCAGCATCGCTTGTACTTGAGACCTGAACCGCAGGGGCATCGATCATTGCGGCCGACTTTGCCGCGCCGGCCGGGGGTAGGCGCAGTGCTGAACTGAGCAATCTTGCGCAAGATAATAGTTGCGCGTGGGATAGCGGTTGCTGCCTCGTCGAGGAGTTCGTCAATATTGTCGGCTGGTTCGAAGTCTGCGTCCGTGACATCCAGGAAGCCGATGAACGGAGCCAAAAGTGGTTGCAGACGTTCATCTTCGGCAAGAGAGCTCCAGCATTCTGGTGCAAGCGCCATAGCCTTGCCGAAGCCGCGAACCCAAGTCCGCACGATGTCATGGTTTGGTTTGTCGCTGGCGGCCAAGAACAGCGGGCGATAACTAGTGGGTTTTTTTGCTTCAATTTGTTTGAAGCCGGCATCGAGGGCGGCAATGATGGCATTGTAGTGATGCATCACTGCGGCGATGACGTTTTGCGACTGATTGAGGCCGTCGAAGGTAGGCTCATTCTCGCCCCAGATCCTATTGAGCCAGCGGCTGGGAAGAAGCAGATCGGGCGACACGACGACGCCGGTAAGATATCCGTCAAGCTCCATGGGCGACATGACGCCTTTTGGCGCTGCCGGTGACGTAAAAAAATCCAGCCATGTCGAAAGCGGATCGGCGGTCATGCCGCCAGTTTACGGGGTCCGTTGGCCGGCTTCCAATTCCAGGGCAGCAGCTGATCAAGCCTGTGGATGGCGTGATCGTTGATGCGTCCGAGCACGTCGGCGAGCCAAGCCTGCGGATCGACATCGTTGAGCTTGGCGGTCTGCATCAGGGTGTACATGACGGCAGCGCGATCGCCGCCGCGATCGGAGCCGGCAAAGAGCCAGGCCTTGCGGCCGAGCGCAATCCCGCGCAGCGCACGCTCGGCTGCGTTGTTGCTCAGACAGATGCAGCCATCGTCGAGGAAGCGGGTGAACGCTTCGACCCGCTTGAGCATGTAATCCATCGCCTTGGCGATATCGTTGTGGCGCGAGAGCTTGGCGCGTTCGCGAGTCATCCAGGCGATCAGGTCGTGTACCAGCGGTGCGATGTCGGTGCGGCGGACCGCCAGGCGTTGATCCGGCGGCAGCCCATCGATCGATCGTTCGGCCATGAAGATTGCATCGATCTTTCGCACCGCCTCCAGAGCCAGCGGCGAGATCGTGGTCGACTTCTTGTTGCGCGCCTTGGACGCGATATCGGCGAGCTCGAAGAACTTGCGCCGTCCGTGCGCCCAGCATGCCGCCTCGGTGATCGGGCCCGCGGCTCGATCCGCCTTGTAGACCGTGTTGAACCCCGCATAGGCATCGGCCTGGAGAATCCCGGTATACCCGGCGAGATGCCGTTCGGGATGAACGCCAGCCCGATCGGCCGAGTAGAAGAATACCGCCGCAGGCGGCGCCCGGCCGCCAAACGGCCGGTCGTCGCGCACATAGGCCCACAGTCGGCCGGTCCGCGTCTTCGTTTTGGCGAGCACCGGCACCGTGGTGTCGTCGCCGTGGATGCGCGCGGCGACAAAGACGTGCACCTTGATCAGCTCATAGAGCGGCATGAGCGTCGCCGCGCAGGCGCCCACGTGGTCGGCCAGCGTCGAGAGCGGCAGCTCGATCCCCTCGCGCTCGAACTGCTCGCTCTGCCGGTTAAGCGGCTGATGATTGGCGTATTTGTCGACCAGAACCATCGCCAGCAGGCTCGGCCCCGCATAGCCCCGCGCAATCGCGTGGAACGGCGCCGGCGGCTGCGTGATCTTCTCGCACGAGCGGCAGCTGAACTTCTCGCGCACGTGCTCGGTCACGAACCATTGCCGCGGCACCACGTCAAGCGTCTCGGTGATGTCCTCGCCGATCTTGGTGAGCTTGGTGCCGCCGCAGCACGGGCACGACGTGGGCGGTGGGTGCACGATGCGCCGGCGCGGCAGGTGGTCGGGGAAGTTCCGTCGCGTCGCCTTGCGCCGCGTAAAGCTCTCGACCCGGATGCCGGCGCTCTGCGCTTTGATCTCGTCTTCGCCCGCCGCCGCGGCCGTTTCCTCGAGCTGCAGCTCCAGCTGTTCGAGCAGGCGCTGACTGCGCTCCGAGCGCGAACCGAACATCGCGCGCTTCATCTTCTCGATCAGGAGCCGCTGATGCTCGATCAGCGCCTGGGCGCCGGACAGCTTGGCGCGCGTCTCGATCAGTGCCGCCTTGAGCGCATCCACGTTGTCGGGAATTTGATCCGGTGCCGTCGCCACAACGCGACTGCACCACATCGAGGTGATTCGCCGAACAAAAATCGGCAACGTGAGTCAACGCGTCGCATTCAGGCCGCGACCAACACTCACCCCGCCGCGGTCGGCCGCCACGTATGCTGTGGCAGCCGCCAGTCGATCCCTTCCAGCAAATATCCCAGCTGCGCCGGCGTCATCGTCACAGTGCAATCCGCGCCATCGCCCGGTGCGCTCGACGGCCACACGAAGCGCCCGCGTTCGAGCCGTTTGGCAAACAGGCACATGCCCTGGCCGTCATGCCACAATGCCTTGATCAGC
>DASQYQ010000018.1:0-8550 GCA_035639115.1 Sphingomicrobium sp.
AATATTTGCCCCACTTCCAAGCGGCGATCGCAAGGTGCGGCTTGGTGTTGCCTGGCGCCACGCCCATCGATTCCGATCCGCGCCAAGCAACCGGGCGCATATAAGCGTCGACGAAATTGTTCGCCTTCAGCACTTCCTTGCAGGCGTTGTCGATCTCCTCGACGCTCCACGGTAGGTCGAAGCCGAGCAGGCTCGCGCTCCTGCGCAGCCGCTCGCTATGTTCGCTAAGCTTGAAGATGACGCCATTGTACGCCCGCTGTCCTTCGAACACCGAAGAGGCATAATGGAGCGCGTGGGTGAGCACGTGGATGCGCGCGTCGCGCCACGGAACCAGCTCTCCGTCGAACCAGATCCAGCCGTCGCGGTCGTCAAACGGCCCTTGATTTGCAGTTGCTGCCATGCGGCGCGCCTAGGACAGGTGCGGAGCCTCCGCAAGCGAAGCGGATTTCACCTTCTCCGCGATCTCGGCCCCCCGCCGCGCCGCGGCGTCGATCGCCAGCGCGATCAGCTCTTCGAGGACATGATCGTGGTCTAGGACAGCGAGCCCCGCCTCCGTCGTGCCCTTCGGGCTCGCAACGCGTTTTGCCAGCGATTGCATATTCTCGCCGGTATTCGCGGCCATCCACGCCGTGCCGAGCACAGTCTCCAGCGCGAGCGTCGCGGCGATCTCTTCCGTCAACCCGCGCCTGACACCTGCCTTGGCTAAAGCAGCGATGAACCGGGCGACATAGGCGGGCCCCGCGCCTGCGACCGAACCCAGCGCCGAAAACTTGCGCTCGTCAGCCATCCACATCGCGTAGCCGAGCGCACTGAAAAGGTTGTTCAATTCAACCTTTGTCAAAGCATCAACATCGGGACTGTAGAGCCCGGTCACGCCCCGGCGCACCGCGACGGGCAGGTTAGGCATCGCGCGGACGACCGCCTTGACAGCCGGAAAGCGCTGGCGAAGGCTCTCGGCTTCGACGCCCGCGAGCATCGACACCACCGTCGAGTTCGCGCTGAGGTGCCGGCGAAGGTCCGGAGCGATCTCGTCGAGTTTCTGCGGCTTGAACGCGAGCACCACGATCTTTGGAGGCGACCCGGCTTCCTTGAACGAGGTGACCACACGCGTTCCTTCGACAGCCTTGCCGCTGGGACGGATCACCGTGACCGGCGACAAGTCGAGCCCGCCCATGCGCCAGCCGTCGAGGATCGCGCCGCCCATGTTGCCGCAGCCGACGAACCAAGCCGGCTCGGGGAGCTTGAGGGTTCCGGTCATGCTTCGCCGTGCGTGTCGATAAGCGCCGCGGCGATTGCTTCGCCGGGCGACTTGCCGCCCCATAGAACGAACTGGAATACGGGGTAGAAGCGCTCGCACTCCTCGACCGCCGCCTCGGCAATCGCTTCGGCCTGCTCGAAGCTGAGCCCCTCTCCCTCGCGCGCGTCGAGGATCGTCGAGTGGCGGAATACGACGAGACCGGACCCGGACCACATTTCGAAATGGCCGAGCCACAGCTGCTCGTTGATAAGGCTCAGCGCCTCGAAGATTGCAGTGCGTTTCTCGTTCGCGACTTTGATGTCCGGGAAAGCGAGGAACTGCAGGACCTGGTCTTCCGGCCGCCAGACTCCCCGGAGCTCATATTGCGCCCAGCTGCCCGTCGCCGAAGCGACGATCTCGCCCTCGGCGGTACGTTCGCAGGCCCACCCGCGAGCCTCGAAATATTGCTCGAGGACCTCGATCGGCGCGCCGTCGTCGCGCTCTTCGTGAATTTCTTCGCTCAGGTTCACGCCCCCGGTGCTGCCTTCTTCCCGCCCGCGCGCTTGGTCGTACCGGAAGGCGGACTAGCAACCTTCGCCTCGAGAGCGGCGATACGAGCCCTCAGGATCTCGTTCTCGTCACGGGCGGCGGCCGCCATGGCCTTCACGGCTTCGAATTCGTCGCGTCCGACGAAATCCGCTCCCCCCATCCATTCCTTGAACTTCTCGCGCGCGCTCGCCTCAGCCTCGCGGCCCATCCCCGCGAACGTACCGGCGAGGCCGTTCATCATCTTCACCATGTCGTCGAACATTCTGTTCTCGGACTGCATAGGAAGTCTCCCTTTCGCGGCCGAAATAGGAGTTTGCGCGTCGCTCTGCCACCCCCGGGCGCCGGGACTATCCCCAACTGCTTGTGCTATCCCCAGTTTTCTCTCAGCCGAGGAGCGACATGCCTGCGCCGGGATTGAGCGTGTGGATCGTGATGTTCAGAGTCGCCGCGAACACGAGCCATGCGAGATAGGGCACCATTAGAAGTCCCGCCGACTTTCGGATCCGCAGGAACTGGCCCGCTGCGGCGGCGGCAAGGATCGCCATAAGGAAGATGACCCATTTGGCGAGACTGATGTCGTGCGCTGCGAAGAAGATCGGCGACCATAGGAAATTCAGGATGAGCTGGGCGAAGAACAGGATGAGCGCGAGCCTGCGACGATCCGACCTCGGCTCTGCAAGGATCATCGCAAGCGCCATCCCAAGAAGCGCATAGAGGATCGGCCAGACCACGCCGAACGTCCAGCCGGGTGGCATGAACGGCGGCTTCTGCAAGCCGTCGAACCAACCGTTCCCATAGCCGCTGTTTGACAGCCAGCCGCTCAAGCCCCCGAGAAGCTCGATCGCGACAACCGCGACCAACGCCAGTTTCCGCCAATTCGTCCGCTCGGATGCCTCAGCCATCCTTCGTCGCTCCCAGCAGGAATTCCACATTGCCTTCCGGCCCCGTGATCGGGCTCGGCGTTACGCCGATCACGGTCCAGCCCTGCGAAGCAACCCAGGCTTTGGCCTCGCTGCAAACGCGTTCGTGCACTGCACTATCCCGAACGACCCCGCCCTTCCCAACTTCTTCGCGTCCCGCTTCGAACTGCGGCTTGATCAGCGCGACCAGCTTCGCTCCGGGCTTCGCAAGCTTAAGCGGCGCTTCGATGACCTTCGCAAGCGAGATGAAACTTGCGTCGCAGACGACGATGTCGACCGGCTCTGGAACGATTCTGCTGTCGAGACTGCGCGCATTCGTCTGCTCATGGACCATTACCCGCGGGTCCGTCCGGAGCTTCCACGCAAGCTGGTTGGTCCCGACATCGACCGCATAAACCTTCGCCGCCCCGCGTGAGAGCAACACGTCGGTGAATCCGCCAGTGGAGCTACCGACATCAATAGCGACCGCCCCGGTCACGTCGAAGCCGAAGTGCGTCAGCCCACGATCGAGCTTGATCCCGCCGCGCGAGACCCACGGATGATCCTTCCCCCGGACCTCCAGCGGCGCGTCCCCCGCGAGCATGTCGCCGGCCTTGGCGAGCTTCCTCTCACCGCTGAACACAGCGCCGGCCATGATCAGCGCCTGAGCCCGAGTCCGACTGTCGGCGAGCCCGCGGCTCACCAGCAGCTGGTCTGCGCGAACCTTGGCTACGCCCGGACCTCCTCCACGCCGGCGCTGTTCACCCGTAGCGCCTTCAGCACCGTCTCGACGATGTGCGGCGCATTCAAGCGTGCCTCGTCGTACTGACGTTCAGGCTTGTCGTGGTCCTGGAAGCGATCGGGTAGGCGCATCGTGCGGATCTTTAGGCCTGCGTCGGAAAGGCCCTCGTCGCTGGCCAGGGTCAGGACATGCGCGCCGAGGCCGCCGATCGACGCTTCCTCGATCGTCACCGCAACCTCGTGGCTCACCAGCAGCCGGCGGATCAGTTCGCTGTCGAGCGGCTTGGCGAAGCGGAGGTCCGCCACTGTCGTCGACAGCCCCATAGCGTCGAGCTGGTCCGCGGCCTTTTCGGCTTCCGCGAGGCGCGTGCCGAGCGACAGGATCGCGACCTTCTTGCCCTCCCGAACAATGCGGCCCTTGCCGATCTCCAGTGCAATGGGCTGCTCCGGAAGCGCGACGCCCCTACCCTCGCCGCGCGGATAGCGAACGGCGATCGGGCCGCTGTCGTGGAGCGCCATTGTGTGAACCATGTGGCAAAGCTCGGCCTCGTCCGCCGCCGCCATCACCACGAAGTTCGGCAGTGTACAGAGATAGGCGAGATCGAAGCTGCCCGCGTGCGTCGCGCCGTCGGCACCGACGAGCCCGGCGCGGTCCAGCGCGAATCGCACCGGCAGGTTCTGGATCGCGACGTCGTGTACGACCTGGTCGTAAGCACGCTGGAGGAACGTCGAATAGATCGTCGCGAACGGCCGACAGCCCTGCGCTGCGAGGCCCGCAGCAAAGGTCACCGCGTGCTGCTCGGCAATGCCGACGTCGAAAGTCCGCTCCGGAAACTTTTCCGCGACCTTGTCGAGCCCGGTCCCCGACGGCATCGCGGCGGTAATCGCGACCACCTTCTCGTCTCGCTCCATTTCGGCCGTCAGCGCCTTGCCAAAGACGCTGGTGTAACTCAGCGCTCCTGCGGCCGCCTTGGCCTGGACGCCCGACACGACATCGAACTTCACCACGCCATGATACTTGTCCGCCGCATTCTCGGCTGGCGCGTAGCCCTTGCCCTTCTTGGTGACGACATGGACGAGCATCGGACCGACCTCTGCGTCGCGGACGTTCTCGAGCACCTCGACAAGCGCGCGCACGTCATGCCCGTCGACCGGCCCGACATAATAGAACCCGAGTTCCTCGAAGAGGGTACCGCCGGTGACCCAGCCGCGCGTATATTCCTCGGCCTTGCGCGCCCAATCGTGGATAGGCTCCGGCATCATCCGAGCAATGCGCTGCGCGACCTTACGCGGCCCGAGATATTTTCCCGAGCTGACCAGCCGAGCGAGCGCATTGCGAAGCGACCCCACCGGCGGTGCGATCGACATATCATTGTCATTGAGGATGACGATCAACCGGTTGCCGGCCGCTGCCGCATTGTTCATCGCCTCATAGGCCATGCCCGCGCTCAGCGCCCCGTCGCCGATGACCGCGACCGCCTTGCCGGGAGCGTCCGACAGCTTGTTGGCGATCGCGAAGCCAAGCGCTGCGGACATGGAGGTGGAGCTGTGCGCTGCGCCGAAGGCGTCATATTCGCTCTCGCTGCGCCTGGTGAACCCGCTCAGCCCGCCGCCCTGCCGCAACGTGCGGATGCGGTCGCGCCGTCCGGTAACGATCTTGTGCGGGTAGGCCTGGTGCCCGACGTCCCACACCAGCTTGTCGTTTGGCGTATCGAACACATAGTGAATGGCGACGGTCAGCTCGACCACGCCAAGGCCGGCGCCCAGATGCCCGCCGGTCACCGAAACCGCCGAGATCGTCTCCTGGCGAAGCTCGTCGGCGAGCTGCGGAAGCTGTTCCTTGCTAAGACTGCGGATGTCGGCCGGGAACTGGACCTTATCCAGCAGCGGTGTCTCGGGACGGTCACTCATCGCAGCGTGCCCTACCGGCAAGCTGCTCTAATGTCACCAATATGCCCCCGGTATCGGCGCGATTTCAGAGATTGCTCAGGGAATGCTCAGCTAGAGGAGCGCGTTGAGCATGAATTCCAGTCCGGTTTCCCCGAAATCGCTCAGCGAATGGGCGACAATCGCCGGCACTAGGCTCTTCGAATGTTCGCGCAGCCAGGCGTAGATGATTCCGAGAGCGATCGCGTAAATCTGCTGCGCGAAGGCTTCATAGAAAGGACGAGTCGCGAAATTCGACGCGTGTGCGAGCGCGAACAGGATCGCGAGCGTAATTCCCGCCGTGCTGATCTCCGTTCCCAAGACGCGAAGCTTCGATGGCGACAGCGCCGTCAGCAAGCCGAGCAGGAAGCCGCGGAACAGCGTTTCCTCGCAAATGCCCACCCAGAGCAGCTCGAACGTAAGCCAACCGACAATGTTCTTCGTGGTCGGCTCCTCCGGCACGCCTGGCGATTTGAGCGCAATGAGCGCCGGCCAGTGGTCGGCAACCAGCATGATCAGCGCGAATGCCACCCCCCAGAATAGGGCCAATCCAAGGTAGGTCCGGCCCGGCGGCCAGCGCAGGCCGAAGTCCGCATTCGGCAAGAGCTTTCCGGCGATCGCGATGCCGACCAGTGCCAGGATCAACTCGAAGGCTTCGGCAACGATGAGCCTCAGCCAGTCGGGCCAGCGGGCGCCCATGGAATATTGAATGAAATCCGCCGCTGCGAATGCGCCAAAGATGACGGCAATTCCAAGGACGAGGACGAGCAATATCGGCAGCACGCGAAGGCGCGGCCCGCTCAAGCGGGCCTGATCAGCGACAGCTTCCATGCGGAATGGCTAAAGCGCGGCGACGCCTCGGTCTTGAACGGAATTGACCCGGCGCAGCTCCGCCGGAGTGGTGCCGATCGCGGCCTTCACCGCCCGCGTCATGTGCGGCTGGTCCGCAAAGCCGTTTGCATAAGCAACTTCAGCGAGCGGCGCTGCCCCGCGTGTCAGCGAAGCGATTGCGCCCTTGATGCGCACCCCGAGCCGGTATTGCGCTGGAGTGACGCCATAAGCTCGCAAGAAGCCTCTGCTCACCGTTTCCGGCTGCAACCCCTCCTCGGCGGCCCAGCCACTGATCGACATCGCCGGGTCGGTTCGTAATGCCGAGGCGAGCTCATCGGGCCAGTCGGCCTCGCCTGCCGCGGGAACGATCACGCCCAATACTGGAGTCCCCTCGAGAACCGATCGCGCAAGCGAGTCGGCATCGGCGCAGCGGTACACGCCCGTCGCGATTGAGGCTGGCACAACGAAATCGATCAGATCGGTCGGACGGTCGCCGAACCAATCGGCGTGGGCCTCCCCTGCAGCATGGACCACGACCATTCCAGCCTCGACCTGCCAACGCCCCGATTCACCCGCTTCGCGATAACTGCCGGCAAGGACCAGCGTCGCATAGGGTTCAACGTGACGATGCGCCCCGATCCGAGTGAAGGCGGCGTGCGACTGGCGAGCCGTCGCGCGGCGGCTCAATGGCACTGGCGGCACTTGCCGCGCACTTCGATGACCGGCCGCAGGGCCGAGAAGCCGGCGGTCCCCGCCGCGCTTCGAATGCTGCCCGAGAGCGCGTCGTCATCGATGTGCACCGTCTGCCCGCAGCTGTCGCAGATCAGGAAGATGCAGTCGTGGAGGCACTCGGGATGCTTGTTCGCGATGTAGGCATTCGAGCTTTCGACCCGCCGCGCGAGGTTCGCTTCGACGAACAGATCGAGGATCCGGTAGACGCTGTTCGCCGCGATCCGCCGCCCTTCCGCCTTGGAGACCGCCTCGGCGACATCGTAAGCGCTCGCCGGCTTGTCGAAGCTTGCCAGCGCGTCGAATACCGCAGCGCGCATGCCGGTCCACTGCTCGCCCTCGCGAGTGAGCCGGTCCCGGGCGGCGGCCTTGAGGGAATCGCCCTCGTGAAGCTGATGATCGTGGTGGGCCATGACTATTGCGAAGCGAGATAGACTGCCGCTGTAGCCGCGACAAGGAATCAGAGGCCTGACTGCTTCGCCATCATGTTGAGGCGATGCCCGAGCGCGAGCACCGAAACCCCGAGAATCGTCAGCGCCGGCTCGTACCCACTCTCGTGCAAGGTCATCGCATAGGCCATGATCGCCAATCCCAACGCACCGACGAAGCTCGGAAGGACGAACCCATGCTCCCGGATGCCGCGTCCCAGCGCAACAGCTCCAAGCACCATTGCCAGGCTGAGCCCGACCTCATGGATGATCGGCTGGCCCAGCAGACCGCCCGCCGAAGCGAGGACGCCAAGCAGCACTGCGGTCGCGACGCAATGAACCGCGCAGAGACCCGAAAGTCCCATCGCGAGCCGGTCGAGCGAGGAGGTGTGAAGCGGCTTCGATGCCATGGAGAGGCGGATATACGGGAGCCCCACTCAAGTTACAATATATCATTCGGTTAAATGCCTTGCCGAGCGGCGTGCCGCGCGCGAATAGGCGTTCATCCATGGACAGTGCAGTCGCCCAGCCCTCTCCCGGCATCCGCGCCGGCAGCCGAACGCGCCCGCTGGCGCTCTCAAACCTGCTTTTCGCCGTCGCTGGGCTCGTGTTCGCGATGGTCGTCGTCGGCGGCATCACCCGCCTCACCGAGAGCGGTCTTTCGATTACCGAATGGAACGTCATCACAGGCGCGGTGCCGCCGCTCAGCCATGCGGACTGGGTGAACCTGTTCGATCTCTACAAGCAGACCCCACAATATCGTGAGGTCGCGGGGCCGGCGGGAATGACTCTGTCCGGCTTCAAGTTCATCTTCATGTGGGAATGGGTCCACCGGCTGCTTGGGCGATTCATCGGACTGATATTCTTCGTCGGCATCGGCTGGTTCGCGGTGAAGAGAGAGATCCCGCACGGGTTCGGCTGGCGGCTCGCCGCGCTATTCGTTCTAGGCGGGCTGCAAGGCGCGGTCGGCTGGTTCATGGTCGCGTCAGGCCTTGAGGGCACGCGCACCGAAGTGAGCCCGTACCGGCTCTCGGCGCACCTGCTTTTTGCTCTGTTCTTGTTCAGTGCGCTGATCTGGACCGCCCTCGACCTGCGCCGCCTGGCGGGAGACCGCGGCGCGCGACCGTCACGACTGACCGGCTGGGGTGCGTTCGCGCTCGCGATCCTCTTCATCCAACTGATGCTCGGCGCCTGGGTTGCAGGGTTCCGA
>DASQYQ010000019.1:0-6139 GCA_035639115.1 Sphingomicrobium sp.
CGTGAAGGAATATTCGAGTGATCGTCTCGTGATATCCTTCGGTGTCGCTGTTCACGCCACCGACGCTTTCATTGTAGAGCCGAATGATTGCGGGCAGTTCCTTGTCGATATCGACATCCGGCCGCTTCAGCAGCAGGTAAGTCGTCGCGGCGAGATGCGCCTCGTGAGTCCACTCAGCGCGCGGGAGCGAGCGCGCGAGGAGTCCCTCGCCGATATGCTCGATCTCGGCGTCGGAATTGAAGAATCGTGGGCGAAATTCGGTCATTGATCGGGTCCTGATCGGGCCCGATCTTGAGACCGGGCCTAAGCTGACGTGGTTTGGACAGGCTGGGCTTGCGCTTGTTGTCGCCCTTGCCCGGTCACCTTCGGCGCGGCTTGGCGAACGCCGTCGTCAACCGATTCAGCGAACTGTTCGAAATTCTCGGCGAACAGGTCGACGAGCTTCGCGGCCATCGCGTCATAATCAGCCGGGTTCTCCCAGGTGCTCCGCGGGTCCAGCAGGTTGGTGCAGCCCGGAAGCTCCAGCGGCACATCGAAGCCGAAGTTCGGATCCTCGCGGAACTTGCCTTTCTTGAGGGTGCCGTCGAGCGCTGCATTGAGCAGGGCGCGCGTAGCCTTAATCGGCATGCGGCTGCCGACCCCGTATTTCCCGCCGGTCCAGCCAGTGTTGACGAGCCAGCAATCGACGCTGCCCTCGGCGATCCGACTCTTGAGAAGATTGCCGTAGACCGACGGATGACGCGGCATGAACGGAGCGCCGAAGCAGGTCGAAAAGGTAGCCTGGGGTTCCGTCACGCCGATCTCGGTCCCAGCGACCTTGGCGGTGTAGCCGGAAAGGAAGTGGTACATTGCCTGCTCGGGTGTCAGCTTGGCGATTGGAGGGAGCACGCCGAAGGCATCGGCGGTCAGCATGACGACGTTCTTCGGCACGGGGCCCATGTTCGCTTCAGACGAATTCGGGATGAAGTCGATCGGATATGCGCCGCGGCTGTTCTCAGCGAGCGTCGGATCGTCGAGGTCGAGCTCGCGCGTATCCGGGTCAATCACGACGTTCTCGAGGACGGTGCCGAATCGCTTCGTGGTCGCATAGATCTCAGGCTCGGATTCGGCCGACAGCCGGATCATCTTCGCGTAGCAGCCGCCCTCGAAGTTGAAGACCGCCGTGTCCGACCAGCCATGCTCGTCATCGCCGATGAGAGTGCGGCTCGGATCGGCGGACAGTGTCGTCTTTCCGGTACCCGAGAGGCCGAAGAAGATCGCGGTGTCGCCACCGGCTCCTATGTTCGCTGAGCAGTGCATCGGCATGATGCCCCGCGGCGGCAGGATGAAGTTCAGGAGCCCGAACACCGACTTCTTCATCTCGCCTGCGTAAGACGTCCCCCCGATCAAGATCAGCTTCTTCGTGAAGTTGACCGCCACGACAGTCTCGCTGCGGCAACCGTGGCGCTGCGGATCGGCACGAAAGCTCGGCAAGTCGATGATCGTGAATTCCGGATCGAAGTCGGCCAGTTCGCCCGATTCAGGACGGACGAGCAAGGTGCGGATGAAGAGGTTGTGCCAGGCAAGCTCGTTGATCACCCGGACCTTGACGCGATGCTCGGGCTGCGACCCGCCATAGAGGTCGGCGACGTAGAGCTCCTCATTATCCGCGAGCGCAAGCAGGAAATCCTCGTGAAGGCGATCGAACGCATCCGGGTCCATCGGCTTGTTGCCGTTATTCCACCAAATGACGTCCGACGTGAGCTCGTCCTTGACCGTGAACTTGTCCTGCGCGCTCCGACCGGTGTGCTTGCCGGTGCGGACGACCAGCGGCCCGTCCTTGGCAAGGAGGCCCTCTCCACGACGCACCGAATGCTCTACCAGCGGCGCGGTCGTCAGGTTCCAGAAGGTCTCGGCCTTGGTCGCGATGCCCTGCGCATCAAGCCCGCGGCGCGGAACTCGGTCGTTCACGGACGAAATTTCCTTTCAAAACATGTCAAAAGCGGCAACGGCCGGTGCCAGGCCTGCCGCCGCATACGTATGCAATGCGAGCGCCTATAGGCACGAAAAGGTTGGATGGTCAAAGCGGGTTAGCGGCTGTCCAGCACCTTGCAACGACGGTAACGCTAACATCCTGAAAGCGGTTCTCCCCGTGACGCTTGTCTGACAAGCGGCTCGTGCGCTAATCCCGTCAACATTCGGCAAAGGCATCGACAGAGCGGCCAATGAGCCATGTGATCGCGCTGGTCGATGATGACCGGAACATCCTGACTTCGGTTTCAATCGCGCTCCAGCAGGAGGGCTTCGTAACGCGCGTCTATTCGGACTCCGTCGCTGCCCTGAAGGCACTTAACGACAATCCGCCGGATATCGGCGTATTCGATATCAAGATGCCGAATCTCGACGGCATGGAATTACTCCGCAGAGTGCGCGAGTTCAGCTCGATGCCGGTGATCTTCCTCACCTCCAAGGACGACGAGCTCGACGAGGCGCTCGGGCTGGCGATGGGCGCCGACGATTACATCGCGAAGCCCTTTTCGCAGCGACTGCTGATCGCGCGAATCAGAGCGATCCTCCGGCGCCAGGAACTGGAACGCGGGGGTGTCGAAGAGGCTTCGGCAGAGGCCGAAGCGCCGCCGCTGGAGCGTGGACGCCTGATGATGGACCCTGCGCGTCACAAGGTCAGGTGGGGAGGCAAGGACGTCAGCCTGACGGTCACCGAGTTCCTGATCCTGGAAGCTCTGGCACAGCGTCCCGGCGTCGTGAAAACCCGCAACCAGCTGCTGGATGTCGCTTATAGCGACGACGTTTATGTCGATGATCGCACCATCGACAGCCACATCAAGCGCATTCGCCGTAAATTCCGCAGCATCGATTCCGAGTTCGATGCGATCGAGACACTCTATGGCGTCGGCTACCGCTTCGACGAGCAGTGAGCCGCCCGATCCTCAGCTGCGCTGGGAGGGCCGCTGGACGCTCACACATCGCATCCTTGCGCTCAACGTCATCACTGCCCTGCTCGTCGTTCTGAGCACTCTCTACCTCGATGCTTTCCGCCACCGACTAAGCAAGGAGCGGACGCAGCAGACCCGGCTGGAGACCGCGACTGCGGTTGCCGCCATGAGCAGCGTTCCGGCTTCACAATGGCCGGCGCTGCTGGCGACCGCCTCGAAGGTCACCGACGATCGCTTCCGCCTCTACGGACGTGACGGCTCCCTCCTGATCGACAGCTGGAAGATTACCGGCCCGACCTGGGAGCTGCGCGATCCCACCACCCAGAAGTGGACGCAGGATGCCGCGGTCGCGTTCGACGAGGCGTTCAACTTCATCGTCGGCGCGAAATCCCTTGACGATTATGTCGAACCGAAGATCGACCGGCTCGAGGCGTGGCCCGAGGCGGTGAAGGCGCGTGAAGTCGGCAAGCCCAACACCGAAGTCCGAAATGCGCCCGACTTGTCGCCCGTGATCTCGTCGGCCGTGCCTTTTGATGGGGGTGTCCTCCTCGCGACCGATAACGACCGCACCTTCACCAAGGCGGTTCGGCACGAAAGATCACTGATCGTCGGCGCGATGGGCGTGCTGATCGCCATCTCGGTGCTGCTTTCGATCTTCCTCGCTCGGACGATCGCAAGGCCGCTGCGCCGTCTCGCCATCGCGGCGCACCGCGTTAGGCTCGGCCGGGCGCGTGAGGTCAACGTGCCGCGCCTCCCGAAGCGAAATGACGAGATCGGGCTGCTTGCGCGCGCGGTTTCCGACATGAGCCAATCGCTTCGCCAGCGGATCGACAATATCGATGCGTTTGCCGCCGATGTCAGCCACGAGCTCAAGAACCCGCTAGCGTCGCTTCGCTCGGCGGTCGACGGTCTCGATCGTGTCGAGGATCCGGAGCTTCGGCATCGCCTGATGACGATCGCACGCGAGGACGTCGGCCGCCTCGATCGGCTCATCAACGACATCGGCGAAGCGGCCCGGACGGATGCCGAGCTTCACCGAGCAACCTTCGAAAGAGTCGATCTGGGACCGCTGATCGAACAAATCGTCTCGAGTTGGGAAAGTCGCCGCGAAACCGGCGATGCACGCCTCGCCTTCGCCCGTCCGCGCAAGGAGACCGCCGTTGTCATGGGCAAGCCTGACCGGCTCGCTCGAGCGATCAACGCGATCATTGACAACGCGGTCAGCTTCTCGCCCCCCGGCGGGCTGGTCGAGATCGCAGCAGCGCATGTCGGCGACGAGATCCGAATCCGAATCGATGATGAAGGTCCGGGGGTTCCGCCCGAAGCGCGTGAAGCGATCTTCAACCGCTTCCATTCAGTCAGGCCCGAGGGCGAGAGCTTCGGCCGCCACTCAGGCCTTGGACTTGCCATCGCCCAGGCGATCGTCAAAGGCCACGACGGGGACATTGACGTGCACGACCGGGATGACGCTCCATCGGGCGCACGCTTCACCATCCGTCTCCCCGCGGCGGATCGCGCATGAGCCAGGTCGGGCCAACCGCACCCCCCCTTTCGGCAGAAACGATCCACGCCAGCACAGTCGCATCCGGCGGACGCGCAGTGCTGATCACGGGCGCTTCCGGCTCTGGGAAATCGGACCTCACCCTACGTTTGCTCGACCGTGGGTTCAGCCTCGTCAGCGACGACCAGACCCTCCTCAAACGCGACGGCGATCGCCTGCTTGCAACCGCCCCCTCCAATATCGTCGGCAAGCTTGAAGTGCGGGGGATCGGGATAATCGAAGTGGATCCGGTGAGTGACGTCCCAGTCGCTCTGGTCGTCGAGCTCACGAGCGAGATCCAGCGAATGCCCGACGAGAACCGCGGGCGGCTGATCCTCGGAGTGAAGCTGCCCCTCGTTTCGATCGACGCCGCCACCGCCTCGGCACCGTCTAAAGTCGCGCTCGCGCTCGACAGATTGGGCGTGACATTCTGATGGCTGAGCGCCACTTGCCACGCCTTCTCCTAGTCACCGGCATGTCAGGTGCCGGCAAATCGACCGTCCTCGACACGCTCGAGGATATGGGCTGGGACGTCGTCGACAATCTGCCGGCAGATCTGCTTGATGGATTCGTCAACGGCGGCGATCAGTGCCGAACCGCACCGGTCGCAGTCGCCATGGATGCGCGAAGCCGCGGCTTCGACGCGCAGCGCCTTCCGGACCTCATCCACTCGATCAAAGGGGTTGAGCCCGAAATCCTCTATCTCGATTGCTCGGGCACCGAGCTCATGCGCCGCTTTGACGAGACGCGCCGCCGGCACCCGCTAGCGCCCGACCGACCTGCGGAGGACGGGATCGCTCGCGAGCGACAGCTGACGCTGGCACTCAGAAATGGGGCGGACAGCGTGCTCGATACCACCGACCTTAGTCCCGCGGAGCTCCGCGACGAGCTGCAGCGGCGATATGGCGGCGATTCCGATCAGCCGGTTCTGACGATCGCCTCTTTCGGCTTCGCGCGCGGAATTTCGCGAACGGCGGACCTAGTCTTCGACCTGCGCTTCCTTCCCAACCCGCACTGGGTCGACGAGCTTCGCCCGCTGACGGGGAACGATCCCGAAGTTCGCGCTCATCTTGCTTCGGAACCGGCCTGGAGTGAGACAATCAGCCGCATCGAATCGCTTCTCATCGACTGGATTCCCCGCTACTGGGCCGCGGGCAAAAGTTACGTGACCGTCGCGTTCGGATGCACGGGGGGCCGCCACCGGTCGGTGGCAGCAGCCGTCGAAATGGCGGAACGGTTGGCTGATGCCGGATTTGCTCCGAATGTACGTCACCGTGACCTCGCTTCACCGCCAAGGGACACGATCGAACGGCATCCCGGGCGCGCTTCGGCAAGCGAGGGCGAGGACGAGTTGAATCGATGATTGGATTGGTGCTGGTGACCCACGGCCGGCTAGCGGCCGAATTCGTCACCGCGATGGAACATGTGGTCGGTCCCCAGGAAGCGATCGAGGCGATCTGCATCGGCCCTGACGACGACATGGAAGGCCGCCGTAAGGACATTGCTGCCGCGATCAGCCGGGTCGACCTCGGCAAGGGCGTGATCATCCTCACCGACCTGTTCGGCGGAACGCCATCGAACCTCGCCATCAGCTTGATGAAAGGCGAGAATGTCGAGGTGATTGCCGGAGTGAACCTGCCGATGCTGATCCGGCTCGAAGGCGCTC
>DASQYQ010000020.1:0-3965 GCA_035639115.1 Sphingomicrobium sp.
GTCGTAGCCGTTGATCCGCGCAATCTCTTCGACGAGATCAGCGGATCCGTCGATGTCACGGCGCCAGGTCGGGATCGTGACTCCTGTCCCGCTCACCTCGAACCCCAGGCTTTGCAGTATCTCTCGCTGCCGCTGCTCGGATATGTCGATGCCGCCGAGCGCCCTGGTACGAGCGAAGTCGAAATCGATCACGCGCCGGTCGACCGGCGGCTCTCCAACGCGGAGTGCCGCCGAAGGCTCTCCGCCACATATGTCGAGAATAAGACCGGTCAGGATGGCGAGCCCGACATCAAGGAACGCCGGGTCGACTCCGCGTTCGAAACGGCTGCGCGCATCGCTGGTCAGTGCCAGCGCCTGACCCGTCCGAGCAATGCGCTCAGGAGTGAAGTAAGCGACCTCGAGCATGACCTCGCTTGTCGTTTCGCTGACCCCCGAATCCTCGCCGCCCATGATTCCGCCGATGTCGTGGACCTGCGCATCGTCGGCGATCACCGTCATGAACGGCTGGAGTTCATATTCCTTCTCGTTCAGCGCCAGCACCTTCTCGCCCGGCTTCGCGGCGCGCGCGGTGAGACCGCCGCTAAGCTTGGCGATGTCGTAAGCATGCGCCGGACGTCCGTGGTCGAGCATCACATAGTTGGTGATGTCCACGAGCGCGGAGATCGGCCGCTGGCCGGCAGCCTTGAGCCGCCGCTGCATCCAGTCCGGCGACGGGCCGTTCCTCAGCCCCTTGATGGCTCGGCCGAAGAAGGCGGGGCAGCCTTGCGAATCCTCGATCCGGATCGGAACCGGGCAAGGGAAATTCCCCTCGATCTGCGGAACCGCGAGCGGCTTCAGCGTACCGACGCCCGCTGCCGCGAGATCGCGCGCGATCCCGCGAACTCCCATGCAATCCTGGCGGTTCGGAGTGATGAACACGTCGAAGACCGGGTCGTCGAGGCCCGCATATTGAGTGAAGGCCGTTCCAACCGGAGCGTCCTGCGGCAGCTCGATGATCCCGCTGTGGTCCTCGCCGAGCTCGAGTTCGCGCGCGCTGCACATCATGCCGCGCGATTCGACGCCCCGGATCGCCGCCACCTTCAGCGTGATGTCGCTGCCCGGGATGTAAGTTCCGGGCGGTCCGAAGACGCCGAGCATTCCGGCGTGAGCGTTGGGCGCGCCACACACGACCTGGATATTCTCGCCAGTCCCCGCATCGACGACGAGCACCTGCAGCTTGTCCGCCTGCGGATGCTTCTCGGCCGCCAGGACTTTCGCGATCCTGAAAGCGGCAAGCGCAACGGCTGGATTTGAGAGATCCTCCACCTCGAGGCCGAGGTTGGTCAGCTTGTCGGCGATCTCATCGGCCGAAGCATTGGTGTCCAGATGCTCCTTCAGCCACGAAAGGGTGAACTTCATGCGCCCACTCCGCCCGACAGAGTCGGCACGTCGAGCGCCTGGAACCCATAGTGCTTCAGCCAGCGGATATCGCCGTCGAAGAAGGCGCGCAGATCGTCCATCCCGTATTTCAGCATCGCCAGGCGATCGATTCCGCAGCCGAACGCGAAGCCCTGCCATTCGTCGGGATCAAGGCCGCAGTTCGCGATCACGCGCGAATGAACCATTCCGCTGCCGAGAACTTCCATCCAGCCCTGTTGGCCGCCTACCACGCGCCGACCCTTCTCGATCGACCAGCCAACATCGACCTCCGCGGACGGCTCGGTGAAAGGGAAGTAGCTCGGCCGCATCCTGAGGACGACATCGTCCCGTTCGAAGTACGCCTTGAGGAAAGTCTCGAGCGTCCATTTGAGGTGGCCGAGCGTGATGGCGCGATCGATCACCAGCCCTTCGACCTGGTGGAACATCGGTGTGTGCGTCGCATCGCTGTCGGAACGATAGACCCGTCCAGGAGCGATCAGCCGGATCGGCGCTCCATGCTCCTTCATCGACCTGATTTGTACCGGCGAGGTGTGCGTGCGGAGAACTCGCGGTTCCTCATCCGGCGAGCGCGGCTCAAGGTAGAAGGTGTCCATCATCGCTCTCGCGGGATGGTTCTCACCCATGTTGAGCGCGGTGAAATTGTACCACTGATCCTCGATTTCCGGACCTTCGGCGACCGAGAAGCCGAGGTCGGCGAAGATCTCGGCGAGCTCGTCCATCACCTGGCTGACGGGGTGAACGCTTCCCGAGATGTCGTCTGGCGCCGGCAGTGAGAGGTCGATCTTCTCGGTCGCGAGCTTGTGCTCCAGTTCCGCGGCCTCGAAGGACTCCTTTCGCCGTGCGATCGCTTCAGTCACCTGCTCCCGGAGCGCGTGGATCTTCGGCGCTTCCGACGCACGTGTATCCGGATCCATCGACCCGAGCGACTTGAGCTTGGCGGTGATTTCGCCCTGCTTGCCGAGCAAAGCGACCCGCACGGATTCGAGCTCCTGAAGGGTTTCGGCTGCGGCGACGCGGTCGAGCAATGGGTTGGACATGGCGCAGCGCCTTAGCCGTGCCCTCAAGCAAAATGCAAAGGCGTGTTAAAACGCCCTCATGAGCGACTGGCCCGAGCTGAGCGTGGAGCGCGATCACGACACCCTCGCGCTTCTCCATCTCGCAGCGCAGATGATCGGCAAGATCCGGGTCGCGCACGCCCCGTGGGTCAACCACGCCTGGCACTCCGCCCTTCAACCGAATGCGCGCGGGCTCGGCATTCTTCCGACGGAGGCAAGCGAAGGCCGCACCTTCACGCTGACGCTCGATCTGTGCCGACATGCGATCGTGCTCTGGGTCAGCGACGGCTCGCGCGAGGAAGTGCCGCTCAACGCCGGAAGCGTCGCTGCGCTGCACCGGCGCCTGATCACCATCCTCGAGCGGCATGACCTGCCGTCGAACTTCAACGGAATGCCCAACGAAATCGCTGGCGCGGTGCCATTCGCGGAAGACAATAGCAAACGCGACTATGAGCGCGGTTCCGCCGAGCGATTCCGTGAGGCGCTTGCGGCGATGCTGCCGACATTCGCGCGCTTTCGGGCAGGGTTCGCCGGGAAGGCGAGCCCAGTGCATTTCTGGTGGGGAAGTTTCGACTTGGCTGTGAGCCGCTTTTCCGGGCGCAGTGCGCCTCCGCATCCGGGTGGCCTTCCGGGGCTACCGGATCGAATCACGCGCGAAGCCTATAGTCACGAAGTGAGCAGCGCTGGCTTCTGGGCAGGCGGAGTGACTCCGGCCGAGCCCTTCTTCTACAGCTACATCTATCCGGAGCCGGAGGGTTTCGGAGCGGCCAAGGTCGCTCACGGGCAATTCGACGAAACCTATGGCGAATTCGTGCTGTCCTATGCCGAGGTCCGAGCGTCGAGCGATCCTGATCGCAAGCTAGCGGAATTCTTCCAGTCCACCTTCGACGCCGCCGCCGACCTCGCGCACTGGGACCGCCAAGCGCTCGAGCGGGAACCGGTTGCGCCATAAGAATAGGGCGCCGCGGACCAGCCGGGCGCCCTTCCTTGTTCGTCTGTTGAGAAGGCCTAAGCGGCCTTCTTTTCCAGCGCGCCCTTCGCCTGCGCGATGATCGCGCTGAAGGCTTCGGCCTCGTGCATCGCAATATCGGCGAGCACCTTGCGGTCGAGCGTGATCCCCGCGAGATTCAGTGCGTGGATGAACTGGCCGTAGGTCAGCCCTTCCGCGCGGACCGCGGCGTTGATGCGCTGGATCCAGAGGGCGCGGAAGCTCCGCTTCTTCACCTTGCGGTCGCGATAGGCGTACTGGCCTGCCTTCTCGACTGCCTGGCGGGCGACTCGGATCGTGTTCTTGCGGCGGCCGTAATAGCCCTTCGCCTGGTCCAGGATCCTCTTGTGCTTGGCGCGGGTGGTTACACCCCGTTTGACGCGTGCCATTGTGCGCTAGCTCCTTATTTCAGGCCGTAGGGCGCCCAGCCCAGCACGCGCGCCTTCTCGGCGTCTGCGAGGACTTCGGTGCCGCGGTTCTGACGGATGTACTTGGCGTTGTGG
>DASQYQ010000021.1:0-2609 GCA_035639115.1 Sphingomicrobium sp.
AAGTTCCCCCACGAACCAGCGGAGACAAGAAGGGCCGGCTGAGTCCGTGCATGTCGCGCGCGAAAGGCGGCATCAGGTCGACTGCCGCGTTCATCAGGAGCGACTGCACTGGAGCCTCGGCGAATGAGCGGACGGGCGCTTCGAGCACGAGGTTGCAGAACTCGCGCGTGCGACGGTTCACGGACAGCTTCGGACGGAAATCGCTGATCAGCCGCTCCGCCTCGCTCCGGGTCGAAGGTACTGGATCGGCATTGAGGAGCCGCGCGATCTCCCCGCTCTCGGCGAAGTAGCGATCCTGGTCAGCGCGGCTCATCGCCGGCTCCGCGTAACGGCGCCAGGAATCGAGGAAGTTGACCGCGCCCGCCACGTGCACCCACGCCAACAGCGAGGGATCGGTGGCACGATATTCACGGCCATCGGGAAGAAGGCCGCTGACCTGCTCATGGATTGCATTCACCCTTGCGATCGCCTGCAAGGCGGAATCGCGGTGCGCGTAGGTCGTCGTCGCAATGAACCGCGCCGTTCGCCGCAGCCGGCCGAGCATGTCCGAATGGACGTCGCTATGGTCCCATACGCCAGCGAGCGCCTTGGGATGAAGCATCTGAGTGAGCAATGCGGCGATTCCCCCGACCATCAACGACGTGACGTCGCCGTGCACGCGCCGGATCACGGAGCCCGGGGGAAACAAGGCGTCGTCGGATGAAGGGACTGGCCTCTCGCCCTTGGACTGATCGTTGAAGGTGAGCCGAACCTGCCGGACGAGCGCTCGTCGGACCGGCGAAAGCACGCTTAAGCCGCCTCTCGGCTCCGCCGCTTTTTCTCAGCGGCCGTCTTGAGCTGCCCGCATGCGGCATCGATATCGCGGCCGCGGGGAGTGCGGACCGGAGCCGAAATGCCGGCTTCGAAGATGATGTTGCTGAACGAACGGATCCGGTCGTCGTCCGAGCATTCGTACGGAGCACCCGGCCAGGGGTTGAACGGGATCAGATTCACCTTCGCCGGCAGCTTGTACCGGCGGATGAGCCGGACGAGCTCGCGCGCATGCTCGTCGCTGTCGTTCTTGTCCTTGAGCATCACATATTCGAACGTGATTCGCCGGGCGTTGTTCGCACCCGGATAGGCAGCGCACGCCTCGAGCAGCTGCTCGATCCCATATTTGCGGTTCAGCGGCACGATTTCGTCGCGGATTTCCTTGGTCACGGCGTGGAGCGACACCGCGAGATTGACCCCGATCTCCTCGCCCGCGCGCGCCATCATCGGCACGACGCCGCTCGTCGAAAGCGTAATCCGCCGACGCGAAAGCCCGAGCCCGTCGCCGTCCATCACGATCTTCAGCGAGTCGCGGACATTGTCGAAATTGTAGAGCGGCTCGCCCATGCCCATCATCACGATGTTGGTGAGCATTCGGCCTTCCGGCTGGCTCGGCCATTCGCCGAGCGCATCGCGCGCCAGCATCACCTGGCCGACGATCTCCGCCGGTTCGAGATTGCGGACGAGCTGCATCGTGCCCGTGTGGCAGAACCGACAGTTCAGAGTGCAGCCGACCTGGCTCGACACGCAAAGCGTCCCGCGGTCGGCGTCCGGAATGAAGACCATCTCGAAATCATGGCCATCGTGAGTCTTCAGCAGCCACTTGCGGGTGCCATCCGAGGAGACCTGGGCCTCGACGACTTGCGGCCGAGAGATTGCGAAGCGCTCCGCGAACCAGCCGCGCTGCGCCTTTGCGATATCGGTCATTGCGGCGAAGTCGCTGACTCCGCGATTGTAGATCCAGTGCCATATCTGCTTGGCGCGAAGCTTCGCCTGCTTCGGCTCGAGTCCAGCGGTTTCCAATTCGGCGCGGATCTGGTCCTTCGACAGCCCGACGAGCTCGACCTTGCCGTCTGCACGCGGGCTTGCGCGCCGCGGTACGGGCACAGGGTCGAGGGGGCCCGGAATGGGCATCAAGGTCGTATCGGCACTCATGGCAGGCGGCCTATCTAATTATCGGCGCTCGCTTTTGCCAGCGCATGACGCGGCCGCCGAGTCGATCGCGGTTGCGGCTCCGTCGACGGAATAGGGATCGACGAACCTTTGTCCCGTCGAGTCGCGGGATTCGACGCTCATCGCGCTGGCGCCTCGAAGCGCGTTGATGATCGCCTGCTCCTGAAGCGGCCCGTCGCTCCACGCGTCGTTCGCGCGCGAGACGAGCAGGAAGGGTTGGCTATCGATTCGAAGCATCACTGCCGCTCCGGCCCGCGGCATCCGCCTCAGCCGAGCGTGGAACTCGCCCCAGTGCCGCCGGTCGGCTGAAAAGGTGAAGCCGGCCATCGCCTGGACCTTGCCCTTGGCTGCCAGGCGAAGCGAGCGGGAGAGCGCCTCGCACGTGGCGCCGCGGTCGATGGCCGCCCAAGCGCCGCCGGCGTAGAGGATCGCGCCGCGCGCGGCGGCGGAGGATGCAACGACTGCAGCACAGGCCAGCAACGCCCAACTCTTGCCCATGCGGCGGAAGCTAGCGCTTTGCCGCTCGGCGCACCACTGCCGTTCAATCGATGCTCAGCGCTTGTCGCGGATCCGGGTGAGCTTCTCGCCGGTGGTGGTGACGACGAAACCCCTGCCGTCCTTTTTCA
>DASQYQ010000022.1:0-5813 GCA_035639115.1 Sphingomicrobium sp.
GGCTCCTCGCTCAGCACCGTTTCGATGACTACCGGTCGAAGAAGGACGAAGCGACCCGCGGTCAGCGAGTGCTCGTCACCTCCGAGGCAGCGAACATAGATTCTGTCGTCGGCCAAGCCGAAGCGACGGCGCTGGTCCGCGACCTGGTGGACACGCCTGCCGCCGACCTCGGCCCGGCTGAACTCGAAGCTGCGGTCGCAGACCTGGCAAGGAGTTCGGGCGGGCAGCTCCGAGTAACCAGCGGCGATAAGCTCATCGAGAGCTATCCGCTCATCGCAGCGGTCGGCGGAGCAGCGACGCCCCAGCGTGCACCGCGCTTGCTCGAGCTGGAGTGGGGCAAGCCGGACGATCCGCGCGTCGCGATCGTAGGCAAGGGCGTCTGCTTCGACAGCGGCGGCCTCGACCTCAAGACTGCGTCGGGAATGCGTATCATGAAGAAAGACATGGGTGGCGCCGCTCACGCCTTGGCAATTGCCCGCCTTGTCATCGAAAACCGGCTTCCGATCCGCCTCCACCTTGTCATCCCGGCCGTCGAGAATGCCGTTTCCGGCGCGTCTTACCGTCCGGGCGACATCGTGAAGTCGCGCAAGGGCCTGTTCGTCGAGATCGACAATACCGACGCTGAGGGTCGCCTCATCCTTGCCGACGCCCTTGCAAGGGCGGCAGAGGAGAAGCCGGAACTCATCATCGACTTCGCCACGCTCACCGGAGCCGCTCGCGTGGCGCTCGGTCCCGACCTGCCGGCGACCTTCGTCAATCGCGACGACCTTGCCGCGGATCTCGAGAGCGCCGCCCGCGATGTCGACGACCCGATCTGGCGCATGCCGCTCTGGGACGCTTACGACGAGGACCTCAAGAGCAATGTCGCGGACCTCTCGAACACCTCCGGCAATGCGATGGCCGGGGCTATTTATGCCGCGCTGTTCCTCAGGCGATTCGTTCCCGACGACATTCCCTGGGCTCATCTCGACACTTGGGCGTGGCGTGAGCCTGGAAAACCGGGTCGTCCGAAGGGCGGCGATGCTCTCGGATTACGAGCCGTCTCGGCACTTCTGGAGCGCCGTTACCAACAATCCTGAGACCCAATTCAGGAAAATTACCGCACTTACGGATCATTGTCCTGCAACATTTCGGCGGTTTACCGGTTTATTCTGCTGCTACGCGACACGAGTAACGGAGAGTGGCGGCAATGAGCGAAGTTTCGCTTACCGGCTGGATGAAGGCACTTATCGCTTACGTCCGCTCCGGCGAGCCCGATCTCACGAACAGGCAGATGGCCCTGCTGATGCTGGTTTATCTGACGCCTGGACCTCACACGGTCCGCGGTCTGGCGCGCATGCTCGGAGTTTCCAAACCCGTTGTCACTCGCGCCTTGAATACGCTCGGCGCGCTCGGCTATCTGCGCCGCGAGAGGGATCAGGACGACCGTCGCAATGTCTTCGTCGTCCGAACGAGCAGCGGGGCAGAATTTCTTGAAGGGTTCAAGCGCAACCTCCGCGAGAGCGAGGGAAGCTCCGCGGCGCACCGACCGATCATCGGCCAGGCGCCCGCGTACGCCCACCAGCGCTGACGAATTCGCTCTTTCCGGCCCTTCCGAGCACCCGGACCCCCGGTTCAACGCCTATCGGAAGGATCTTGCTGACGTCGCGCTCGCCGGAAGGGTGATTGCTTCGCACTATGCGGCGCCTGTGAAGCGGGAGCTCGCCATGGCGGCTACACTCCGAGCCGGTCCATCAGCCGACTCGGAGATGGTGGAAGAGCTGCAAGAAGGCGAGCCCTTCCTGATGCTCGACGAGAGCCTCGGCTGGGCCTGGGGATATGCCGGCGAAGAACAGCGCGTCGGCTACTTGCCGAGCGCGGCGCTAGTGCAGGACTGACCACTGCAGCCAGATCAAGGTGTAGAGGCTGCTTCCGGCTAGCAGGACGAGCAATACGATCAGTGCCCAATCCCGAGTCGGCCATTTCGGTCGCCGCACGGGGAACAATAGCCAAGCTGACAGCGCGCACAGAACGAGAGTCCCGATCGCGCCGTTGCGCATGAAGGTGACGACCGTAGTCCGCACATGCTCGGTGCCCTTGGCGACCGTATCGCCGTGCGGGCTCATCATCAGGCCCGTGATCCACGTCAGCACTGCGGCAGTCAGAAGCAAGGCGCCCATGAACATCCGGGCGCGACCAATTCCGCGGTTCCTCACATTTGCCCTCGCTGGCGTCGAATTGCGTACCATTTGGCTACGTTGGCGTTCTGCTCGGCGAGCGTGTCAGCGAACGCGTGGCCGCCCGTGCCGTCGGCGACGAAATAGAGGGCCTTCGTTCGTGCCGGGTGGAGCACGGCGGCGATACTGGCCTTGCCAGGATTCGCGATCGGCCCAACCGGCAAGCCAGGCCGGGTGTAGGTGTTATAGTCGTTGCTCGCCTCGAGCTCCGACTTCTTGATCCTTCGGCCGAGCGGTTTCCCCTTCGTCACAGGGTAGATAACGGTCGGGTCGGCATCGAGCTTCATGCCGATCTTCAGGCGATTGCAATAAACGCCGGCGATCAGCGGCCGTTCGACGGGCTTCCCGGTCTCCTTCTCGACGATCGAGGCGAGGATCACCGCCTGCTCAGGCGTCGAGACCGGACAATCGGTGCTACGTTTTGCCCACAATTGTGCGATCGCCTTGCTCATCGCCAGCTGCATTCGCTTGACGACTGCTTGGCGGACATCGCCACGCTGGAAGCTGTAACTGTCGGGAAGCACGGACCCCTCGGCGATCAGCGGTGTCGGGCCGTTGAGGTAGGGACTGGCAGCGAGCTTCTCTTCGACGATGATCGACGGCATCCCTTCGGTGATGGTGATCAACCGTAGCAACGGCTTCCCGTGCTGCAGCAGGTCGAGGATCCTCGCACCGCCCATCCCCTTCGGAATTTCGAACTCCCCGGCCTGGATCGCATCCTTGGAGCCAAACAATCGCGCCATGACGTAATAAGTGCGCGCCGAGCCCGGGATCGCCCCCTCCTTGGCGAGTTGCCGTGACACGGAGCCGAGCGTCGTCCCTTCCTTAACGATGATGTCGTGGGGTCCGGGACTTGGCCCCGGCGCCCACCATAAGAGGTAGACGAGCACCAAGGCGGCGACGACCAGCGCCAGCGCGCTGATCGGCAGGAAGCGCTTCACACAGCCTTCATGATCAGGCTGGCGTTCGTTCCGCCGAAGCCGAAGCTATTGCTGAGCGCGGCGCGAACGCGGCGCTTCTTAGCCTTGTGCGGCACCAGGTCGACGCCCTCGGTGCCCACGTCCGGATCGTCCAGGTTGAGCGTTGGCGGGACAATCTGATCGCGGATCGCAAGGATGCAGAAGATCGCCTCGACCGCGCCAGCGCCGCCGAGCAGGTGACCGATTGCCGACTTGGTGCTGCTCATCGAAGCTCCGGTGAGATCGTTCCCGAGCACGCGCTTCACCGCTGCGAGCTCGATCGTGTCGGCCATGGTCGAAGTTCCGTGGGCGTTCACGTAATCGATGTCTTCGGGCTTCAGCCCCGCCTTCTTGAGCGCCATCCGCATCGCTAGTTCGGCGCCACGTCCCTCAGGATGAGGTGCAGTCACGTGGTAAGCGTCCCCCGAGAGGCCGTAGCCCACGATTTCGGCATAGATTTTCGCGCCGCGCGCCTTCGCGTGCTCATATTCCTCGAGCACGACGACTCCCGCGCCCTCGCCCATTACGAAGCCTTCCCGGTTCTTGTCGTAAGGACGGCTCGCCTGCTCCGGTCTGTCGTTGTACGCGGTGTTGAGGGCACGAGCCTGCGCGAAGCCCGCGACGCCCAGCGGATTGATCGTGCTCTCGGCTCCGCCCGCAAGCATGATGTCGGCATCGCCGTCCTTAATCATCCGGGCAGCGTCGCCGATCGAGTGAGCGCCGGTCGAGCAAGCAGTGACCACTGAGTGGTTTGGACCCATCAGCCCATATTTAATCGACACTTGGCCCGACGTGAGATTGATCAGCCGGCCGTGGACGAAATGCGGGCTGACGCGGCCTGGCCCCTTCTCGGCGAGCACCAGCGACTCGCTTTCGATACCAGGCAAGCCGCCAATGCCCGATCCGATGGAGACGCCGGTGCGCTCCTTCAGGTCTTCGTCCATTTCAGTGAGGCCGGCATCCTCGATCGCCTGGCCGGCTGCGTCGAGCGCGTAGACGATGAACGGGTCCACCTGCCGCTGGACCTTCGGATCGACGCGCTTGTCGGGATCGAACCCATAAGGGTGATCCTTAGGTTTAACCTCGCCGGCAATCTTGGCCTTCTGGTCGCTGATATCGAACCGGGTGATCGCGGCAATGCCGCTCTTCCCGGCGATGAGATTCTTCCAGCTGGTCTCGACATCGCCTCCGAGGGGCGTCACCAGACCCAGACCTGTCACCACGACACGGCGCATCATCTAAACTCCAGTAATTTCCACCAAAGCAAACGGCCTCCCGTAATGTTCGGGAAGCCGTTCGCCGCCTTTAGAGGCGCAACTCAGCGGCAAGATCGGCGCCCGATCAGCCCTTGTTCTGGTCGATATATTCGATCGCGTCCCGAACGGTCGTGATCTTCTCGGCGGCATCGTCCGGGATCTCCACCCCGAATTCCTCCTCGAAGGCCATAACCAGCTCGACAATGTCGAGGCTGTCGGCGCCGAGATCGTCGATGAAGCTCGCGTCCTCGGTCACCTTGTCCGGCTCGACGCCGAGATGTTCGACGACGATCTTCTTCACCCGATCGGCAGTCTCGCTCATGGGAATGCTTCCTCCGTTTTGCTTTGGCCGCAGCCCTAGCGATGCGCCGGAACCGCTGCAAGTGGCGCGCGACGCGATGCGAAGCTACCCGTTGACCGCATGGAGTCCCGATCGCTGACTGAAGGAGAGATGGCGATATGCCGATCAATCTTCGGCGACGCGATCCACTATTCGAAAGTGCGGCTCATCAAGGGCAAATGGTGGCCCTTCCAGCCCGCCAATGCGGCGATGGCGCCCAGTGGCCACATCTACTTTCACCCGAAGGCGGGGGGATGGTCCGAGGATTTCTCCAAGGACAACCTCGGCGCGCAGGGCTTCTTTATCCATGAGATGACGCACGTATGGCAGGCACAGCGTGGCGGGCCGCTCTATCTCCCGCTGATGCGGCATCCCTTCTGCCATTATTCATATGAGTTGAAGGCCGGAAAACCATTCCTCAGCTATGGCCTTGAGCAACAAGCCGAAATTGTGAAACATCGATTCCTCGCCGACCGCGGTGCAAGCGTCCCAATCGTTCTCCCGCACGACCTTCTGCCATTCAGATGATTCGGCGACCTATCGTTTGATACCGTAACAGGGTTGCAACAGCTGCGTCACGAAAGTTGGCCTGCAGCCGGAGTGCCCTCCTCCTCCAGGATTGTTTCGGGCATAGGTGTCGTGAAGGCGACAATCCAACAGGGGGGAATGCGATGCGCCGCTTACCAACTTTGCTACTCGGCACTTGCGTAGTCGCGATCGCCGCTCCGGCGGCCGCTCAAACTCAACAGGAATCTGCGGCGCAGGCCGCCAATCCGCAGCCGAACGCTTCGCCTGCCCGGCCGAACGTCATGGAAGGCGAAATCATTGTCACTGCGACGAAGCGCGCATCGACGGTGCAGGACGTCCCCTTCTCGGTGAACGCTCAGACACAGGCAGACATCCAACGCGCACACGCCCAGACCCTCGAGGACATCAGCCGCAACGTTGCCGGCCTTACCGTTCAAAATCTGGGGCCCGGCCAGAGCCAGGTGGCCATCCGCGGCGTCGCGGCCGGCCAGATCGTCCGAGACCAGCCAGGCGT
>DASQYQ010000023.1:0-5116 GCA_035639115.1 Sphingomicrobium sp.
TGGCGCGGGCACTGGCAAGACACGCGTCCTCACGACGCGTTTCGCTCATATCTTGCTTACCGGCCGCGCCTACCCGAGCCAGGTGCTGGCGGTCACCTTCACGAACAAGGCTGCGCGAGAAATGCGCGAGCGGGTCGGCGCGCTCTCCGGTGGAGCGCTCGAAGGGATGCCGTGGCTCGGCACATTCCACTCGGTCGCCGCGAAGATGCTCCGGAGCCACGCCGAGCTCGTCGGCCTTCAGGCCAATTTCACCATCCTCGATACGGACGACCAGCTGCGCGTGCTCAAGCAGTTGATCCAGGCGTCCAACCTCGACGAGAAGCGCTGGCCGGCTCGCCAGCTCGCCGGGCTGATCGACCGCTGGAAGAACCGCGGCTGGACTCCGAGCCAGGTGGACGCCGGCGAATCCGAAGCTTTCGGCGCCGGCCGGGGCGCCGAGCTTTACGCACAATATCAGGACCGGCTGCGGACCTTGAACGCTTCCGATTTCGGTGACCTCTTGCTTCACATGCTTGTGATCTTCCGCAAGCATAGGGACGTCCTCGACCGCTATCGCGATCGCTTCCGCTACATCCTCGTCGACGAGTATCAGGACACCAACCAGGCCCAGTACGAATGGCTGAGGCTGCTCGCCGAGCCGCGCCGCAACCTGTGCGTCGTCGGTGATGACGACCAGTCGATCTACAGCTGGCGCGGAGCCGAGGTCGCGAACATCCTTCGCTTCGAGAAAGACTTTCCAGGCGCGAAGATTATCCGCCTCGAGCAGAATTACCGCTCGACCTCGCACATCCTCGCGGCAGCCGACGGGCTGATCTCGAACAACGCCGGCCGGCTCGGCAAGACTCTCTGGACCGACGCCGGTGACGGCGAGAAGGTCAAGGTCATCGGCGTATGGGACGGGCCCGAGGAGGCGCGCCGCGTCGGCGACGAGATCGAGAGCCTCCGGCTCAAGGGCCTCGGCATCGACGAAACCGCGATCCTCGTCCGAGCGCAGTTCCAGACCCGCGAGTTCGAAGAACGCTTCATCGCGATCGGACTTCCCTATCAGATCATCGGCGGGTTCCGCTTTTACGAGCGCGCCGAAATCCGCGACGCGATCGCTTATTTGCGCCTCATCCAGTCGCCTGCCGACGACCTCGCGTTCGAGCGCATCGTCAACACGCCCAAGCGCGGCCTCGGCGACAAGGCCGTCGCGACCATCCACCAGCAGTCGCGCGAGGGCCAGGAGCCGCTGCTGATCGCCGCAGCGCATTTGCTCGACAGCGACGAGTTGACTTCGCAGGCCCGCCGCTCGCTCGGCAATTTCGTCGCCGACCTCGGCCGCTGGCGCGGGATGGCGAGCAGCCTTCCCCACCCGGAGCTGGCGCGAATCGTCCTCGAAGAATCCGGCTACACGGCGATGCTGCAGGCGGACCGGTCCGCGGAAGCTGCGGGGCGCCTCGAAAACCTCGCCGAGCTCACGCGCGCGATGGAGGAATATGAATCGCTCGGCGCCTTCCTCGAGCATGTCAGCCTGGTGATGGACAATGACGAGGCGCGCGGCGGCGAGAAGGTCACGATCATGACCATCCACGCCGCCAAGGGCCTCGAGTTTGACACCCTATTCCTCGCCGGCTGGGAAGAAGGCGTGTTCCCGTCGCAGCGCTCCCTCGACGAGGGCGGTCTCGCCAGCCTCGAAGAGGAGCGCCGCCTCGCCTATGTCGCGATCACTCGCGCACGCCGCCGAGCGACCATCATCCATGCCGCCAACAGGCGGATCTACGGCCAATGGACCAGCTCCATCCCCAGCCGCTTTCTGGCGGAGCTGCCCAAAGCGCACATTGACGAAGAGACGACGATGACTGGGGGCGAGAGCCTGTGGCGGGCTCAGTGGTCGGAGCGCGCCGACCCATTCGCACATCTCGGTCCCGCACAATCGATGCGGGCGAGCACCCGCGGCCCAGGCTGGCAGCGCGCGAGCCGCGGAAAGTTCAATCCAGAGCCGCAGCGGGTCATCGAAGCGCGGGCATCGGCAGTCAGCCTCGGCAACCAGGGTCGCACCGACCTCTCGCTCGGCCAGCGGGTATTCCACGGCAAGTTCGGCTACGGCACCATCGAAGCGATCGAGGGCAACAAGCTTGAGATCGAGTTCGAGAAAGCCGGTCGGAAGAAGGTGCTCGACAGCTTCGTCAACGCCGCCTGATCCGGCGCCGCATTTTCTCCGGGTTTGTCCCGATTTGCCTACGCGGACTGGCGCGGGATGAACGGCTCGGGTTGAGCGCAAGCAGGCATTTCCATGCTCGATTTACTGTTGAGCCTGAAGCTGTGGCAGCTGACGGTGGTGATCCTCGGCATTGCCTTGGGCGTCGGCTGGGGATTCAGCGTCGGAATTCGAAAGATATTCCGGCTCAGCCCGACGGCCGAGCAAGCCGATCTTGCTATCGACCTGATGCAGGTCACCTCGACCTACATCGGCATCTTGCTCGCATTCGCTGGAGTTCTCGCCTGGCAGGACTTCAGGGATGCGACCACCGCCGTTGAAAATGAGGCTGGAGTCGCATCCCTGCTCTATCGCGACCTCGCGGCTTACGGCCCGGAAATGAACCCCGCCCGCCAGGCCTTGAGAGGCTATGTCCGGAGTGTCGTGGTCGACGGATGGCCGCTTCTCCGGGAGGGCAAGAGAAGTCCGGTCATGGAGACAAGACTATTGGTGGTCTTCGACGAGGTCGCGGGGGTCACTCTAACCAACGAGCGCCAGTCCGCAATCTATGGCGAGGCGTTCACACAACTTAACCAGCTCGCGTCCATGAGGCGGCAGCGGATCGCGGCAAGCCGGGCGGAAATACCGCCCGTATTGTGGATCGTCGCGCTGGTCGGCTCGGTCCTGACGATCGCTTATGCGTCGGCGTTCGTCAGCTCGCGATACGCCTCCCTGATGATTGCTGGAACATCGCTGACCATCGGCTTGCTCTTCTTGTTCCTGCTGAGTGTCGACTATCCGTTCCGAAGTCGCAACGGCGTCAGCAGCGAGCCCTTCATCGAGCTCAATGGCCTGTTCGACAAGATCGACCGGTTCCAGGGAGCCGCAAGGCTCAAATCACCGCCGATCTCGCCAGCGTCCGCACCCAGGGGATGATCGAGGTCCAGCTCAAATCTTCCATCACCTCGACGCCCGCGAGCCGGCCGCGCTTCCAGACGACCTCGCCCGGGGGGATGTTGAGCCCTTCGACGAAAGGCGAGACATAGGCTCCGAGCGCAGGAAGGTCGTCGCCTTCCACCTGCAGCCCTCGAGCGGAGATATTGCGCAGAGTGGCCATCCAGAACTGCCCGCCGCATTTAAGGTGGACGAGCGAGCGCACCTCAACCCGCGGCATCGTTCGCCGTTCACGCGTCTGGCTGACGAGCTTGCGATTGAGGAGCGCGATGACGTCGATGCTGTCGTCGAAGCGGACTCCGAGCTGCTTGCGGCCGGTCCACGCCACCCTGCCGGCGGCGCGCTGACCGGTGACGAGCTCGATCGAAGCGCGTTCGCCAAGCGGAGGCGTCAGGTCGCTCGAGACGGTGACACCGAGCGAGCTGATCTTGCGTATTGAGCATTCCTGCCGTGAGCCTTGGACGATGATCGCGCCGGAGTCGTAAGGCCCCTTCTCATCCGTGGCCCACGCGTCGTCGGGCCATGGGAGGCGGTCTCCCACGATTATCGTCGTGACTGAGGAGGCATCAGTCATGGTTGATCCGGCGCGCATCCGAGAAAAGCTTGCGCGCGCAGTAGCTAAGAACTCGCTAACGGCGGCGAGCCGACGAGTTCATCGAAAAGCGGTAGCTTTGAGCGCCGGAATTGCAGATGTAGCCGGAAATTGGGGAGGTGCGAGATGAAGACCCTCATAGCCTTCGTGGTGGGCCTGATCGCCCTTCCCGGCCTCATCCTGCTAGCGGGCATCGCCGGGCGGCTTCCGAGCAATTCGACTTCAGAGCCCCCGAACTGGGAGAGTTCGATCGGAATGCGCGCGCTCGATGCGTCGCTCGAGAAACGCTCCGACGGACTCAAGAACCCGATCGCGGATGGCGACCGCTCGGCACTTGCCGCGGGCGCGAAGATTTACGGCGACAATTGCGCCGGCTGCCACGGCAGCGCGAAAGGCCCGAGCAATTGGGGCGCGAACGGCTTTTATCCCCGCGCTCCGCAATTTTTCCAGGAAGGCTCGGACGTCACTCCGACCGAAGCCTTCGCCGCAATCCACGACGGCGTTCGTTATTCCGGAATGGGTGCATGGAAGGGCGAGATGAAGGACGCCGACATGTGGAAGGTCGCCAACTTCATCGCCAGCCTTCGTTCCAAGGGCGGAATGAAGGATATGGACTGACTGACGGCCTCCCCTCGGGGCCGCCGGCTTTCCTCTCGATCTTTCGAAGGAGCTCGTCGAGACCTCCAGGTGCATCCCGGGGCAGCTGAAAAGCGACGCTGAAAGCGGAGGTTAGAGGATTGCTTGCCTTCGGATAGAGGTTCGCCCACGAGGGTGGCTCAACACCACTCTTCAAGTCCACTCCGGTTAATGCCTTGGGGCACATGAAACGCCATGCAACTCAACGGGTTGATGCTTTTGATTCATGTTAGCGCGGAAGGGCGCAATCAGATCTCTTCCTTGACTTGCGCGTGGTTCAGCAACGCGACGAGAACCACACCACCAATGGAATTCCCGATCACCGCCGGGATGAGGAACCGGACAAGATAGTCGCCCCACGCGATTGCGCCGTGCATCGCGGCGAACGAACCTTCCACCGAGCCGGCGATCACGTGGCTGAACTGTGCGACCGCGATGAGCCAGGTGACTGCGACGATGACGAAAAATTTCGCGGAAGAAGCTGCCGGCATCAGCCACACCATCAACGCGATGAGCCAGCCCGCGAAGATCCCCTTGACGAAGACACCGAGAAACCCTGGTTCGACGGTTTTCGCTCCGAGCTTCGTGAACGCATCGATAACGTCGGGCGGGAACAGATGCGGGATCGAGACTGCGGCCGCGAACAGCAGCGTCGCCACAATGTTCGCTGCGAAAACGATCACCCAATAGCGAGCCACCTCGGCCATTCGGTGCGTACCCTTGAGGTAGGGAAGCATGACCGTCAGC
This sequence comes from Sphingomicrobium sp., assembly GCA_035639115.1. Lineage (GTDB taxonomy): Bacteria > Pseudomonadota > Alphaproteobacteria > Sphingomonadales > Sphingomonadaceae > Sphingomicrobium. The sequence goes on from DASQYQ010000023.1 coordinate 5,109, forward strand.
GTGGTCTC
>DASQYQ010000024.1:0-6324 GCA_035639115.1 Sphingomicrobium sp.
ACCGGCAAGGTCAGCTACGAATTCCGCAACTACATCCGCGACTCGTTCGACCTTTCGGCGGTGCTGATCGCCAAGTGTAATGGCCCCGAGGGCTTCTTCCCGCTATCCCGCGCCTTCTACGACACTCAGGAGACGTGGGAGGGCAACCTCCAGAAGACACCGCAGCCGCAGCTCGAGGCGCTGCAGAATCTTCCGGAGAACCAGATCGAGCTGCAGGCGGCGAAGATCGCCGGCTTCCTCGACTGGGCGGCAGCGCGCGGCGTTTCGAACGCCAAGGCGACGCAGTGCCTGACCGACACGAAGACGATCGACCAGATCGTCAACCAGAGCGGCGCTATTGCGAGCCAGTGGCCGGACTTCTCGGGCACTCCCAATTTCGTGATCAACGGAACGCTCGATAACAAGATCGACAGCTGGCAGAAGCTCGACGCCGCGCTCGGCAAGGCGCTCGGCGGGTAGCGGCGGTTCCGGGGGAGGGGAACGCGTTGAAGATCAGGCGGCTCAAGCTCAGTGGGTTCAAGAGCTTCGTCGAGCCCGCCGAATTGCGCATCGAGAAGGGGCTGACCGGAGTCGTCGGACCCAACGGCTGCGGCAAGTCGAACCTCCTTGAAGCGATCCGCTGGACCATGGGCGAGTCGAGCCCCAAGTCGCTTCGCGGCGGTGGGATGGACGACGTGATCTTCGCCGGCACCTCGAGCCGCCCGGCACGCGATTTTGCCGAGGTCTCAATCCTCATCGAGCGTGGCACTGGCGACGAGGGCGGCGCGGGCGAGAGCGAGATCACTCGACGGATCGAGCGCGGATCCGGCTCCGCCTACCGGATCGACGGCCGCGACGTCCGAGCGAAGGATGTCGCCTTGCTGTTCGCCGACGCCGCGACCGGAGCCCACTCGCCGGCGCTGGTCAGCCAGGGCAAGATCAGCTCGATCATCGCCGCAAAGCCTGTCGAGCGGCGTCTTCTGCTCGAAGAGGCCGCCGGAATCTCCGGGCTTCACGCCCGCCGAAAGGATGCCGAGCAAAAGCTTCGAGCGGCCGAAGCGAACCTCACTCGACTGGGCGAAATCCTATCGGAGCAGGAGCAGCGCGCGGCGCAGTTGCGGCGCCAGGCCCGGGCGGCCGAGCGCTATCGCAAATTGACCGACCAGATCCGCTCAGTCGAAGCGCGGCTTCTGCATGCACGGTGGGTGGAGGCCGAGAATGCAGCGGCGGCGGCCAGTTCGGAGGCGAAGGCCGCCGCGGAGGAAGTGGAGCGAATCCACCAGGCGATCGCCGATGCGCAGGCCGCGCAAGAGCGCGCCAACCAAGAGCTGGCCAAAAGACGCAACATGGTGGCCGAGCTTCGTGAACAGGGTCACGCGCTTGCGCACGAGCTCGCTACTGCACGAGCACGTCGAGACACGGTCGCTCGGCGGCTGGCGGAGCTCGACCGGCTGGATTCGTCTTTGACGTCGGACCTCGCCCGCGAGGACGCGCTTAGGAACGACGCTTCGCGAGCGATCGCTCAGCTGGATCAGGAGCGGCAGGCGCTCAACCAGCGGCTCGAGGATTCTGAAGGCCAGGCCTCGCGGATCGCTTCCGAGCTCACGGCTGCGGAGACCAAGTCGCGCGAGTCGGAGGCGGCGCTTGCGGACTTCCTCGCACGCCAGGCCGCGATGCGCGCGGAACGACGAGTCGCGGAGGCAGCGCTCGAAGCTGCGCGGTCACAGCTGGCCCGGACCGAGCAGGAGCGCGCAAAGCTCACGGACCAGCTCGCCGCTCTTGGGGATGGGAGCGATCAGGCCCGAGCCCGAGAGGAAGCTCAAGCGCGCTCCGAAGCTGCGGCTTCTGCTCTGGCCGAAGCCGAGAAGCGCCGCCTCGAGGCTGACGAAGGCCGCGCAGCCGCTGCTGAGCGGCGCGACTCCGCCGAGACAAAGCTCGCGGCGGCGCGAGCGGCGCTTTCTGCAGCGAAGTCGGAGCATGACGCACTGGCGGCCGCGCTCGAGCACGGCGGCGGATCGGCAATCGCAAGCCTGTCGGCAGAGCCCGGTTACGAACGCGCGCTCGCCGCCGCATTGGGAGAGGACGCTGACGCCGCGGTCGGCGAGGGCGACAGTCCAAGGCGCTGGAGCGGAAGCGCGGTGCAAGCGAGCGATCCTTCGCTTCCTTCGGGGACGCAATGCCTCGCCGACCACGTGAGCGCGCCGGCGGAACTGACGCGTCGGTTGAAGCAGATCGCGGTCGTGGACGAAGACGAAGGCCAGCGGCTCTTGGTGGGCCAGCGGCTTGTCACTCGTGACGGAGTGATGCGCCGCTGGGACGGCTTCGTCGCAAAGGGAGCCGGTGCGGCTGCGGCTGAGCGATTGCTTCGCGCGAACCGGCTTTCGCAGCTTTCGGACGAGCTTCCAGCTCTTCAGCACGCGGTCGATTCTTCAGGCTCGGAGCGAGATCGGGCGCTCGAAGCAATGGACCAGTGCCGAACCTCGGCGGAACAGGCGCGCCACTCGGCACTCGCCGCGGAACGCGATTCCCGCGAGGCGGGGCGCGCGATCGACGCCGCATCCGCGGCACTGGAGCGGATCGAGGCGCAGCGAAGTGGGCTCGAGCAGCGGCAAGCCGATCTCGAGCCGGTGCTCGAGGCGGCGCTCGAGGCGGTGACGACGGCGGAGCGCGCGCTTGGGACGCTTCCCGATCCGGCTGTGCTGGAGCAGGATGTTGAAAAGGCTCGGTCGGCTGCTGCGCAGGCGGCGGCAGCAGTTGCCGACAAGCGCGCCGAGGCGGCGACCCGGGCAAGAGAAAGCGCCGCCGATCGCGAGCGCCTGAACTCGGCCGGCCGCGAACAGGCCGAATGGCGCAAGCGCCTCGAGAATGCCGAGGAGCGGCTTGGGCAAGGCCTCAAGCGCAAGCAGCAGCAGGCGGAGGAGCGCGCCGGGCTGGAAAAGGCCCCTGCTGAGCTCGATTCGAAGATTCGCGAGCTCGAGCAGTCGAATGACGTGAGCCAGGTCCGGATTGGCGAGGCTGCGTCGTCCGAGCGCGAAGCCGAGCAAGTCGTGATCGACGTCGCTCAAGCAGTCGCCGCCGCGAACGAGCGTTCCGCCGACACGCGCGAGCGCCGGGCCGCGGCGGCCGCCCGCGCCGAGGCTCAGCAGGCGCGCAGCGCCGAGTTCGCGCGCGCAAGCGTCGAGAAGTTCGAGTGCGTTCCTCAGCGCCTTCCCGAGACGCTCGGCTTCGAACCCGACGAGCCGCGCAATGCCGACGAACAGGCCGCGACCCTCGAGCGACTGACTGCGGAGCGTGAGCGGATTGGGCCGGTCAACCTGGTCGCGGAGCAGGAGCTGGCCGAGCTCGACTCGGCGCGGAGCAAGGGTGCCGAGGAAGCCGAAGAGCTGACGCAGGCAATCCATCGCCTGCGCGGCTCAATCGGAAATCTCAACCGCGAAGGGCGAGTTCGGCTGCTCGACGCCTACCAGAAGGTCGACACGCATTTCCGCCGCTTGTTCACGACTTTGTTCGAGGGCGGCCAGGCGCATCTCGAACTCGTCGAAAGCGACGATCCGCTCGAGGCGGGGGTCGAGATCATGGCGCAGCCTCCGGGCAAGCGACTGTCGACCCTGACCCTGCTTTCCGGCGGCGAGCAGGCGCTCACCGCTATTGCGCTGATCTTCGCCTTGTTCCTCACCAACCCCGCGCCGATCTGCGTCCTCGACGAGGTCGACGCTCCCCTCGACGACGCCAATGTCGAGCGGTTCTGCGAGCTGCTCGATCGAATGACCCAAGAAACGGACACGCGTTACCTGATCGTCACCCATAATGCAGTGACGATGAGCCGAATGCATCGCCTCTACGGAGTGACGATGATCGAGAAGGGAGTCAGCCGCCTTGTCTCGGTCGACCTGACGGGAGCGGAGACCTTGCTCGCCGCAGAATGAACTCTGCTATTGCGACTGAGTATCAATAACAGTAGGGCCCCTGGCGGAAGCCGAAGGGGAACAGATGGGCTGCCTGTCATTGATAATGTTCGGAGCGGCGCTTGCCTCGGCCGTGACTGCCGCTCATGCCGACGAGGTTGGCGCAGAAAAGTCGCCCGACGATCCGATCGTCATTACCGGCCAGCAGCTCAAATATGGCGTTCGCTCCACGTCGACCGCGACCAAGACCGAGACCGACGTCAAGGACGTCCCGCAGGCACTGACCGTCGTCACCAGCCGGCAGATCGAGGACCAGCAGCTGCGCTCGATCGGCGGCCTCGTCAAATATGTGCCGGGCGCATCCTATGGCGGGGGCGAGGGCAACCGCGACCAGATCGTGCTTCGCGGCAATCCGAGCACCGCCGACTTCTTCGTCGATGGAGTCCGCGACGACGTCCAATATTTGCGCGATTTCTACAATATCGACCGAGTCGAAGTGCTGAAGGGCCCGAATGCAATGATCTTCGGCCGCGGCGGCGGCGGCGGGATCGTCAACCGAGTCTTGAAGCGGCCAACGCCGACGCCGTACCACGACTTCACGGCGTCAGCCGACAATTGGGGCGATTTCCGGATCGCGGTCGACGTCGATCAGCCGTTGGGCAGAATCCTCGGCGTCCGGCTCAACGCAATGTACGAGGGCGGCAGCAGTTTCCGTCACCACACAGGGCTGAATCGCTACGGAATCAATCCGACGGCGGCGGTCGTCATCGGAAGGACCCGGATCGATCTCTCCTACGAACATTTCCACGACCGACGAACCGCCGATCGAGGCGTTCCCGCAGACGGCGAGGAGCCAATTCGCGGCTTCACTCGAACCTTCTTCGGCGATCCGACGAAAAGCTTCGCAAAGGCCGACGTCGACCTTGCGACCCTGGCCATCGAGCACGACTTCGGAAGCGGGGTGAAGCTGCGCAACCGAACCCTCTTCGGCGACTACCGCAAATTCTACCAGAATGTGTATGGCAGCGGCCTCAACGCGGCGAACGGACTGGTTTCGCTCAGCGGCTACAACAACCTCAACAACCGGACGAACCTATTCAGCCAGACCGATCTCGTCTGGGACAATCATCTGGCAGGGATCGATCAGACCCTTCTGCTCGGTGTCGAGGTCGGAAAGGAGCGGTCGCGCAACGAGCATCTAACGGCCATCCTCAGCCAGACGACGACTCCGATCAGCGATCCGACGGTCGAGGTCGATGCGATCTTCGCGCCGGCGCCCGCCGACTCTGACAATCGCGTGAAGGCGACTGTCGGGGCGGCATATGTGCAAGACCAGCTTCGCCTTTCCCAAAGGTTCGAAATGATCGCGGGAATGCGCTTCGACAGCCTCAAGATCGGAGTCGACGACCTTCGGCCGCTCGGCGGCGGCCGGTTCGATCGACGCGACAATCTATGGTCGCCGCGCCTGGGACTGATCGCCAAGCCGGGCAAATATATTTCCCTCTACGCCAGCTACAGCCGCTCCTACCTCCCCCAGTCGGGCGACCAGTTCAGCAGCCTCACCGACATCACCGACGGACTCAAGCCGGAGCGGTTCGACAATTACGAGCTCGGCTCCAAATGGGAGATCCTCGACGGGCTGCTCGCAACGGCCGCAGTCTACCAGCTCGACCGAAGCAACTCGCGCGCTTCAAATCCGCTCGACCCTTCGCGAATCCTTCTCACCGGCAGGCAGAGAAGCCGAGGGGCCGAACTAGGTCTTGAGCGTCGCGTCACCAGCCGCTGGCTCATCTCCGGGGGCTACAGCTTTCAGGACGCAAGGATCGTGGAAACGACTTCCGCCGCGCCCGCTGGCCGCAAGGTGCCGCTGGTGCCCCGGCACAGCTTCTCGCTGTGGAACCGCTACGACGTCACGAAAGTGTTCGGCGTCGGCCTCGGAGTGATCGAACGCTCGGAATCCTACGCGTCGATCAGCAATATGGTGAAGCTGCCTCAGTACACCCGCTTCGACGCAGCCCTCTTCTATAAGCTTCCGAATGGACTTGAGGCGCAGCTGAACGCCGAGAATCTCTTCGGCGCGCATTATTTCCCGACGGCGAGCAACGACAACAACATCGCGCCGGGAGCGCCTCGAGCGATCGAGGCGACGATAGGGTACAGCTTCTAGCGAGCCGGGTCCTCCGCCCTTCGCTTGATCAGCTTCAGGTCACGCTCGAACAGCAATCGTGCTTCACGGCGCGCGTCCGGATCGGGCATTCTGAGGAGCGAGCTTGGATGCACCGTCACCCAGCATTCGCTTCCGTCTTCAAGGCTTAGCGGTTCGCCGCGGACCTTGCCGATGGTCACCGTCCTGCCGATCAGTGAGCGCGCGGCGGTTGCGCCGAGCGCGACCGTCAGCGGCGGCCGGATCAGCTCGCGTTCGTTCTGGATCCACCAGCGG
>DASQYQ010000025.1:0-4890 GCA_035639115.1 Sphingomicrobium sp.
TTGCCGGCGGCGCAACCGGATACTTTGAGGCGCCCCGAATCGATCCGCTGGATTTTAGCGGTCACGCGCATGTTCTTGTCGGGAATGAACAATTTGCCGACCCAGCTGCCATCCTTGCGCAGTTCGAGGTGCGTTAGAAGCTGCGTTCCAACCAGCTGGTTGGTGGTCTTGCTCGAGTCCCTTTTGGCCTTGTCGCTGGCCCAGGCGACGGTTCCGCAAGGGCTGTCGCCGCACGGCGCGACTTTCATGATGCTGTTCCCGCCCGGGCTCCTCCACACGCCTTCGATCGCGGAGGGTGGGACGGCCGGCTCGGCGGTTTGCGCTGCAAGCGCGACAATCAGTGCAAGTGCGGCCATGAGCGCTTCCTCTGCCGGGCGAGTCGTACCGGCCGCGATGACTAATGGAAATCCCGACTTTTCGGGATGATCTCGACATTTCGCGGATGACGGTTCGGCGGACGTCCCCAGCTCCCCGCATGGTCGGCTTTCTCGACCCTCGATGGAAGCAGCCAATCGTCGCTCAAACGGCTGAGCAGATGGGTATGATCCTCGAGGCCGCCGGCGACGACGTGGATCACATTGCTGTCGGGATCCTTCTGGACCATTCCGTGCACGGCCATCAGCCGCGCGCCCATTACGATCTTACGCTGCTTCTCGAACAGGTGCGGCCAGACGACGAGATTGGCGATCCCCGTCTCATCCTCGATGGTGATGAAGACGACGCCCTTCGACGTACCAGGCCGCTGGCGGATCAGAACCACTCCGGCCATGGACAGGCGCCTGCCGTCGCGAAGCCGCGTCAGCTGCTCGGCGGTGACGAACTTCTCCGCCGAATAATGAGCGCGCAGGAAGTGCATCGGATGCGCTTTGAGGCTGAGGCGGATGGTCTGGTAGTCGCTGATCACATGCTCGGCGAGCGGCATCGCCGGAAGCTGAGCCGGTTCATCTTCAGGGCCTTCGTCGCGCTCCTCGGCATAAGTGAACAGCGGCAGGTCCGGCGCCTGCTTGAGCGCGCGCGAGTCCCATAAAGCCGCGCGGCGGTCGAGCCCCATCGACCGGAACGCATCGGCTGCAGCCAAGCGCTGGATCGCGTGCACCGGCACACGGCCGCGCGACTGCAGTTCTTCGACCGTCGCGTACGGCCGGCGTGCCACGAGCCGATCCGCGGCCTCACGAAGCAGCCCGTCGACCTGGCGCAGCCCGAGGCGCAGAGAGCCTTTCTCCAGCGTGCAATCCCATTCACTGTGATTCACGTCGACCTCCCGCACCTCGACGCCATGCTCGCGCGCGTCGCGGACGATCTGCGCCGGCGCGTAGAAGCCCATCGGCTGTGAATTCAGAAGAGCGCAGGCGAAGCCCGCTGGATATTTCCACCTGAGCCAGCTCGACACGTAGACGAGATGCGCGAAGCTCGCCGCGTGGCTCTCGGGGAATCCATATTCGCCGAAGCCCTTGATCTGGTCGAAACAGCGTTGCGCGAACTTGATGTCGTAACCGCGTTCGACCATCCGGCCGACCATCTTCTCTTCCAGCTCGCCGATGTTTCCCTTCGACCGGAAGGTTGCCATCGCTTTGCGCAGCTGGTTCGCCTCCTCGGCGCTGAATCGAGCCGCATCGAGCGCGATCTTCATCGCCTGCTCCTGGAAGATCGGCACTCCGAGCGTCCGACCGAGGATCTTTTCCAGCTCGTCGTGAGGGCCATGCTCCGGATTCGGGCACGGGAAGACGACCGGTTCCTTGCCGCTGCGGCGCTTGAGATAAGGGTGGACCATGTCGCCCTGGATCGGCCCAGGCCGGACGATCGCGACTTCGATCACCAGGTCGTAGAAGCAGCGCGGCTTCAGTCTCGGAAGCATGTTCATCTGCGCGCGGCTTTCGACTTGGAACACGCCAAGCGAATCCCCTCGGCAGAGCATGTCATAGACCTCGGGCACATCCTGCGGGATGGTTGCGAGCTCGCACCGCTCGCCGTGATGCTGTTCGACGAGGTCGAAGCATTTGCGGATGCAGGTCAGCATTCCGAGCGCGAGCACGTCGATCTTCAAGATCCCGAGCTCGTCGATGTCGTCCTTGTCCCATTCGATGAAGGTACGATCCTCCATCGCGCCATTGCCGATCGGCACAGTCTCGGTCAGCGGCCGCTCCGTCAGGATGAACCCGCCGACATGCTGCGACAGGTGGCGAGGCATCCCGACCAGCTGCTCGGCAAGCTTGACCGTGCGCTTGAGATGCGGGTCCGAAAGGTCGAGGCCGGCGTCGGTCGCGCGGCCCTCCTCAAGCTCCGCGTCCATGCTTCCCCAGATAGTCGAAGCGAGCGCTCCGCAGACGTCTTCGCTGAGGCCCATCACCTTGCCGACCTCGCGGATCGCCGAACGCGGTCGGTAATGGATCACGGTCGCGGCGATTCCGGCGCGGTCGCGGCCGTATTTGTCATAGATATGCTGGATGACCTCCTCGCGCCGCTCATGCTCGAAGTCGACGTCGATGTCGGGCGGCTCCCTGCGCTCTTCGGAGATGAAGCGTTCGAACAGGAGGTCATTCACCGACGGATCGACCGCGGTGATCCCGAGGCAGTAACAAACCGCGCTGTTCGCTGCCGAGCCGCGCCCCTGGCACAGGATCGGAGGATTTAGTCCGCGCGCGAAGGCCACGATGTCGTGGACGGTCAGGAAATAGCGCGCGAAATCGAGTCGCTCGATCAGCGGCAGCTCGTAATTGAGCTGCTTCAGCACCTTATCGGGAATGCCATCCGGCCAGCGAGCCCGAGCACCTTCCCATGTGAGATGTTCGAGATGCTCCTGCGGCGAGCGGCCTTCGGGCACCGATTCTTTGGGATATTCGTAACGGAGCTCGTCGAGGCTGAAGTGAAGCGAGTCCGCGAACTGCCGCGTCGCAGCGATCGCGTGAGGCCAACGCTCGAACAGCCGGATCATCTCGTCGGGCGATTTCAGATGCCGCTCGGCATTGGGGTTCAGCAGATAGCCGGCATTGGCGATTGTCGTCTTCTCGCGGATGCAGGTGACGACATCCTGAAGCGGCCGGCGATCGGGTACATGATAATGGACGTCGTTGGTCGCCAGGATCGTACAGCCGTGGCGCTTGGCGATACGATCGAGCCGCTCGATCCGCGCATTATCGTTGCCGCGGTAGAGCCAGCTCGTTGCAACATGCCGTAGTGACGTCAGTGCCTCGAGAAGTCGTGGCAGCTCGGCTTCGAAGGCGTCGAGATCGCCCTCGGGCCAGGCAATGAAGGCGATGCCGCCAGAATGTGCCGCGACGTCCTTCAGCGACAGCTCGCACTCGCCTTTCTTGCCGCGCATTTTCCCGAGGCTGAGAAGTCGCGAGAGGCGGCCGTAACCTTCGCGGTCGATCGGGTAAGCGAGCAGGCTCGGCGCATCGGCGAGGTCTAGCCGGCAGCCGATCAGCGGTCGGATCCGGGCGGTCGAGCATGCGCTGTGCATCCGAACCACGCCAGCCAGTGTGTTGCGGTCGGCAATTCCGAGCGCATCGTAGCCGAGCAGCAGCGCCGCCAGGGTCAGCTCGATCGCGTCCGACGCGCCGCGCAGGAACGAGAATGGCGAACTGACGCCAAGCTCGACATAGGGCGACGGCGTCACCGGCGGTGGAGGCATGTCGTCGCTCGGGACGAGCTTCAGCCGAGAGAAGCCGACTTTCTCGGGCATCAGCCAAACAGGCCGTGGATGAACCAGGCCGGCAGGCCGCCGCGGCCGTCGCCAATCACCCCTTCACGATAGATCCAGTAGCGGCGGCCTTGTCCGTCCTCGACGCGATAATAATCGCGCAGCCGAGCGCTCGACGGCTGCCGCCACCATTCCGGCGCGATCCGCTCGGGCCCTTCGGAGCGCGCGATGTCATGGACGGCGCGACGCCACACGAAGCGCCGCGGCATTCCTTCTGGAGTCGCGTAAACGACGTCGATCGCTTCGGGCCGGTCGAGGAGACGCTGGGGCCGCCTAAGCCCCTCCCCCAGCAAGCCGGGGGAGGATTGAACAGCCGCCCCCCAGCCACTCGCGCATTCGGGCAAATGGCTTTCGAACGGCTGCGGCCGACGCACGCGCCTCGGCCCAAGCTTTACAGTCAACCGGTCGACCAGCCGAGCGACCTCGCGTTCGCCGCTCGGCTCCTCGACAAGACTCTCCTGCGCCGCGCGAAGGTCTTCGCTCCAGTCCGCCACCAACATGAAGGCATCGAACCCGAACTCGGGATTAAGGGCCGCCGTCTTGTCGGCCAGCAAACGCTGCAAATGCTTCGGCTCGCGGCTGGGAATGGTCGTCGCGACGCTCGCAACGGCCACCGTCCCGTCGACCCGGAAGCCGTGAAACGATAGCCGACGAGCGCCGAGATGCAGTTCCTGAAGCCGCCGCACCAGCTCCGGGATCAGCCGCTCAAGCGCCTGCCCAGCCGCCTCGGGATGCGTTGCCGGCTCCTCTAGCCGAAGCGTTGCACGAGGCGGCGGCTCTGCAACCACTGCAGTTAGCGCCTCAGCCTTCCGGCCGAACATGCGATCGAGCGCCTCGACTACATCTTCCGCGCCCCGGAACCGCCGCGCCAGCGCGAGGCGCGGAAGGTCCGTCAGTGCGCCGACCGTCTTCAGTCCAAGCCGCTCGAGCGTACGCTCGGTGTCGGAATCGAGCCGAAGCGCGGAGATGTGCAGCGGCGAGAGCTTCCCGGCGACATCGTCGCCGCAGATGCACGGCGAATGATGCGCCAGTGCCCATGCCGCGGCGGAAGTCGGCGCAATCGCAAGTCGGATCGTCAATCCGAGCGCAGCGAACCTGCGCTGTACATCGCCCGCCAGCCCAGGTTCGCCGCCGAACAGGTGCGCGACGCCAGTGACGTCGAGCGCAAGGCCATCGCCATCCACCTCGAC
>DASQYQ010000026.1:0-3035 GCA_035639115.1 Sphingomicrobium sp.
AGCCTGTTCATTGGCGAGTTCGCTCGGACCGGCTGGCTCGCCTTCCCGCCGCTCAGCGAGACTCAATTCTCGCCCGGGGTCGGGGTCGACTATTATCTTGTGGCGCTGCAGATATCCGGCGTTGGGACGGTCCTCACCGCCGTCAACTTCGTGACCACCATACTCAAGACCCGCGCGCCCGGCATGAGCTATCTGCGAATGCCCGTGTTCTGCTGGACCGCGCTCGCGTCCAACCTGCTGATCCTCGCTGCCTTCCCTGTCCTTACGGTCACCTTGGCGTTGCTGATGCTCGACCGATACCTCGGCTTCCATTTCTTCACGAACGACGGCGGCGGCAACTCGATGCTCTACATGAACCTGATCTGGGTCTGGGGGCATCCGGAGGTCTACATCCTCGTGCTTCCGGCCTTCGGAATCTATTCGGAGGTCGCTTCAACATTCTCCGGGAAGCCGCTGTTCGGCTACCGCTCGATGGTCTTCGCGACGCTCGCGATCTGCATCATCTCCTTCTGCGTCTGGCTGCACCATTTCTTCACGATGGGCGCCGGCGCCGACGTCAATGCGGTCTTCGGAATCGCGAGCATGATCATCGGCGTTCCGACAGGCGTGAAAATCTATAACTGGCTCTTCACGATGTACGGCGGCCGAGTCCGCTTCACCGTACCGATGCATTACCTGATCGGCTTCATGCTGACCTTCGTGATCGGCGGCCTGACCGGTATCCTGCTCGCCATCCCGCCTGTCGACTTCATCGTCCACAACAGCTTGTTCCTGATCGCCCACTTCCACCAGGTGATCATCGGCGGCGTCGTGTTCGCGGTCATGGCCGGCTATACCTACTGGTTCCCCAAGGCGTTCGGATTCACGCTCGACGAACGGCTCGGGAAAGCGGTCTTCTGGTGTTGGTTCATCGGCTTCCACCTCGCCTTCATGCCGCTCTACGTGCTCGGCTTCTGGGGGGCCACGCGGCGGATGCAACACATCCCCGACCCGACTTGGGCGCCGTGGCTCGACGTTGCGTTCGTGGGCGCCGCCATCATCGGCCTCGGGATCGTTCTTACGGTCGTCCAGTTACTCTATTCGATCAGGACTCGCGACCAGCGGCGCGACGTCTCCGGCGATCCATGGGATGGGCGAACGCTCGAGTGGCTGACCCTGTCGCCGCCGCCCCATTACAATTTCGCGGTACTCCCGGATGTCCACGGCGAGGAAGCCTATTGGACTCGCAAGCAGACCGCCATCAAGGAAGAGAAGCTGATCGACGAGCCCGACTATCAGCCGATTGAAATGCCGGTGAACACGCCGACGGGAATCATCGTCGCCTTCTTCGCCTCGATCTGCGGCTTTGCGATCATCTGGTACATCTGGTGGCTTGCAATCCTCGGCCTCATCGGCGCTTTCGCCATCTTCGTCTGGTACGCTTGGCGCGACGAGCATGAGCATATCATTCCGGTCGAAGAGGTCCGGAAGAATGCGCGCGAGCGGCGCCGAATCCGAATGGAGCACCTCCATACCTTGAGCCAATCCACATGACGGCCGGCACCGAAGCCCCCATGGTCGGCCTCACTCACATGGCGTCGGAGGACACCGGCCTCGGCCATCGCGGGCCGGAGTCCAAGAGCATCGTCGTTCCCTACGGCTTCTGGCTGTTCGTGCTTTCCGACATGGTGCTCTTCTCGGCGCTGTTCGCGACCTATGCGTCGCTCGTCCATGCGACCGACGGCGGCCCGGTCACGAGCCAGCTCTTCGATCGCACAACGGTGGCGATCGAGACGCTGGCGCTCCTGATCTCCAGCTTCATCTGCGGCCTCGCGATGATCGCCGCGAAGCGCAAGGAGATGCTGTGGACGCAGGTTGCGCTCTTCTTCACCGGACTGTTCGGCTTGGTGTTCCTGGTCCTCGAGCTCACCGAGTTCGCTCATATGGTGTCAATCGGAGCCCCGCCGCAGCGCAGCGCCTTCCTCTCCGCCTTCTTCACGCTCGTCGGCTGCCACGGCCTGCACGTCACCTGCGGAATGCTTTGGATCGGCACGATGATGGCTCAGATCTGGGCCAAGGGATTCCAGCCGCACATCACCCGGCGCCTGCTGTGTCTCAGCGTATTTTGGCACGCGCTGGACATCGTCTGGATCGCCATCTTCACCATCGTCTACCTGATCGGGACATTGCCATGAGCGAACATGAAGATCCGCAGGCGATGAACGTCGCTCCGGGCGTGCCGCATGACAGCATGCTCAGTGAGACGGTCAGCTACATCGTCGGACTGGCGCTGGCGCTGATCCTCACCGGGGTTTCCTTCTGGGTAGCCTCGACCTCATCTTTGTGGGGTCCGGGCGTAGCTACCGGCCTGGTGGTCTTGGCTATTGCGCAGATGGGTGTCCACCTGGTCTTCTTCCTTCACATCACGAGCGGTCCCGACAACACGAACAATGTGCTGGCGCTCGCCTTCGGAGTTCTCATCGTCTTCCTGGTGATGATCGGCACAATATGGATCATGGCGCACATGAACGCGAACATGACGTCTGATCCGAGAATGATGAACCTGATGACCCAGCGCGGCTAAAGCCGCGTCCAGGCGAGAGCGATCATCATTGCGAGAACGACGACGCTAGCAGCCATTGCAATTGCCGCGGAGACGCCCTTCTTGCGCGCATAGACCAGGGTAATCCCGATCTTCACCGCCATGTTGGCGATGACCGTGCCGCTGATCGCCATGGCTGCAGGAAGCGGCGCGATGGCGGCGGCCGACAGGCCCCCAAGCGTGATGATCGCGACATCGACATCCATGCTTCCGACGATCAACAGCAGGACTGCGATCCCGCTCTGTCCAAAGCGCCCTTCCGCCCATTTCGCGGCGACCGCTGCAATTGCGACGAACAGGAGGAAGCCGATCGCGGGCAACAGCGCGATCGGATTGCCTGGAGCCGTCGGCGCGTCGGACTTCGGGGCCTTCCTGTAGAGCCAGAAGCCGGCGGCCCAGGCGACGATCACTGCCGGAGCGAGCAGCACTAGGATAGGCGGCAGGACGCGCGTCG
>DASQYQ010000027.1:0-4529 GCA_035639115.1 Sphingomicrobium sp.
TCCACCGCATCATGGTCCGACGAGCAGTCGATGCGGTCCGCATGGACGAACTTGCCTCTCGGGTCCTCATAATGGAGGTGGTAGACCGCCATGCCGGGTTGATTGCGCCCGACCGGTAGAGCGCTGCAATCGGGAGGATTCCCGATCAACGTTTTCCGCCGTGCCACTCAACCAGATCAGTGAACTCGTCCGAGGCCGTCGGCACTGGAAAGGGACCCTGCCTCGTCGTAAGTGCCGGCCCTTCGCGAATTCGCCAGCATCTCAACCTGTCCGAGGGGCCGAACGATGATGCAAAGCAACACCTATGAAGCGACCTTTCGCGCATCCCTGAGAGCGGCCTGGGATCTCGACTCGGTCCTGGAGCTCACTCAGGAGCTGGATTTCTCGAAGAATTTCCTGCCGGAAAGTCTTGCCCGGACCGGCGCGCTGACGATGCTGAGCGCAGACGAAAGACAATTGCTCAATCACATTTGTGCTCACCAGTATCTCTCGCTCTTCATCATCGTCGAAGAGTTCATACTTCCCTTCCTGCTCGACCATGCCCGTACCGCGGCGGGAAATGACAATTACGGGCTCCGGGCGCTGCTGAACTTCGCCGGTGAAGAAGTGAAGCACATGCAATTGTTCGCCCGCTTCCTGGACGCGTTCAACCGGAGATTTCCCGTCACCTGCAAGGTCATTGGGCCGAGCGATGCTATTGGAGCGGAAGTGCTCCGGCACCACCCGCTTGCAGTGGGATTCACGATCCTGATGTTCGAATGGATGAGCCAGGTTCATTACGTCGGAAGCATTCGTGACGATGCGGTCATCGATCCTCACTTCCAAAGCCTGATGCGGCATCACTGGATGGAGGAGGCGCAGCACGCCAAGCTCGACGCTCTAATGCTCGAAAAGCTGGCTGAAGGCTATTCCGAGGATGAGACCGACCGTGCGATCGACGAGTTCTTCGAGATTGGCGCTTTCCTCGACGGCGGTTTGACCCAGCAGGTGGAGTTCAATCTCGACGCGCTTGAAGAAGCGACTGGGCGAGCCTTGCCCGACCGGAACGAGATCGCCGGCCAGCAGCTCGCTGCTGCCCGCTGGACCTATGTCGGCGCAGGCATGAGCCACCCCAAGTTCCTCGAGCTCGTAACCCGGATCGCGCCAGCAAGTGGCAGTAAGGTCGTCGAGGCCGCGGCCGCCCTCGCTTAGCGCTCCCGCTTATTCGGCGGTCGTGGGATTAATGGTCGACCGAACCTGCGAGACCTTGCTGATCGGGAAACCGCCTCGTCGCCCGTGTTCGCGAATCAGTTCTTCGCTTGGAGCGCGATAGACGCAGTAGAGCTTGTCGTCGGTGACCCAGCTTTGCACCCACTGAATGCGCGGGCCAAGCTCGTCGAGGATCGAACAGGACGTCTGCGACGCATGTTTTAGGTCCTCTGGCCCCAATTGGCCGACACCGGGCATTTCTCGCTCGATCAGGAATTCAGGCATAAACCCTCCAGCTAAGGGGCGCCGTCGCATAGCATCCCGGGAGCGGAATGTCCGCATCCGGTGGAAAGCGGCCGTTAGGCAGCAATAGGTCGTCAAGGCGAGGACGGAACCGCCGCCTCCTCCCTCCCGTTGAGGCCGCGCATGGACCAGCAGGTCAAAGACAGGCCGAAAGGGCCGCTTATTCAACCGTCGCCCGAGGCCGAAGCTTTCTATTCGGAAGTGCTTCAGCTCATGGCCAAGTCGGAAATCCCCTTCCTGGTCTCGGGCACCTACGCGCTCGCAAGCTACATCGGAATCGATCGCCCGACCAAGGACGTCGATGTGTTCGCCAAGGCCGGCGATGCGCTGAGGCTGCTGTCCTACTTCCGAGATCACGGCTTCGGCGTGGAGACCGTTGACGAGCGCTGGCTCAACCGGATCACTCGCGGACATTTGTTCGTCGACGTGATCACCAACATGCCGACGGTCACGACCCACGTCACCGACGACTGGTTCGTAAAGGCTCCGGAAGCCGATCTGTTCGGAGCACGGGTGAGGCTGGTTCCGCCGACCCAGTTCATCTGGTCGAAGATCTTCGTCCAGGACCATCACCGCTATGACATGGCCGACGTCGCGCACATGATCCTGAAGTGCCACGACAAGATCGACTGGAAGATGCTCCTCTCCCACATGGAGCTCTACTGGGAAGTGCTGTTGATGGCGCTCCTCAACTTCCGCTTCGTCTATCCGAGCGAACGCCACCTAGTGCCCCGGTGGCTGATGGCGGAGCTGCTGGATCGCCTCAACGGCCAGATGATGGTGAAGCCCCCGGGCAAGCGGGTTTGCCGCGGCCGCATCTTCTCGCCTCGCGACTATTCTATCGACGTCGACCAGTGGGGCTTTTCCGAAGCGGTCGGCAATCTCGAAGAGCAATATGGCGACGACTGAAGGCAAGCTGCGCGTCGCAGCGATCGGCGATCTTCACGTGATGGAGGACAGCGTCGCGCCCTACCGCGAGCTGTTCACCGAAATCTCGGGCGTCGCCGACGTGCTGGTCTTGTGCGGAGACCTCACCAATTTCGGCAAGACTCGCGAGGCAGAGATCCTCGCCGAGGACATCCGCTCATGCTCGATCCCGGTGGTCGGAGTGCTCGGCAACCACGATTACGAATGCGGGCAGCCCGAGAAGGTTTGCGCGATGCTTCACGAGGCGGGCATGACCGTGCTCGACGAGCAGGCGATTGAGATCGAAGGAGTCGGCTTCGCGGGCGTGAAGGGCTTCCTCGGCGGCTACGGCCGCGGTGAGCTTGCGCCATTCGGCGAGCCGATCGTCAAAGCCTTCGTGGACGAAGTACTGAGCGAGGCGCGCAAGCTAGAGAACCAGCTCCGGACCTTGCGCACCGAGCGCAGCGTCGCGGTGCTCCATTATTCCCCGATCGAGGATACGATCGAAGGCGAACCGCCGGCCATCTATCAATATCTCGGCTCGCAGCGGCTGTGCGAGCCGATCGACCGCTTTGAGCATGTGAAGGCGGTGGTCCACGGCCACGCGCACCACGGGACCTACGAGGGCCGGACTCCGCTTGGAAAGCCGGTCTACAATGTCGCCCAGTTCGTCCTGAAGCCTCTCTTCGGCAAACAGTATACCGTCCTCGAAATCTAGGCCTTGTCCTCACCCGGGATCGGGGTTGGAGTATCCAGCGCCTCGATCACGTACAGCCGCTTCACCAGCACGTAGCTGACCACCGCGAGCGGCGCCGCGAGAAGGATTCCGATGACTCCGAACAGAAGGCCGAATGCGAGCAGAGCAAAGAGCGTGATGACCGCCGGGATCTCGACCGCGAATTGCTGGATGACCGGCTGGATGAGATAGGCCTCGACATGGTGCACGACGACGTAGAGCCCGCCTACCCAGAGGGCGAGTTCCGGCCCTTGGACCAGCGCGACCATGATCGCCGGAATCGATGATGTGATCGCCCCGGCATAAGGTATGAACTCGAGCACTCCGGAGATGAGCGCGAGCACTAGCGCTGACTGGACGCCGAGGAACGACAGACCGGCCCACGTCATGATGAAGATGAGGATCATCGCCCACAGCTGTCCCTTCAGCCATAGCCGAAGCGCTCGGTCCGACTCCTCCATTGCTTCGGCGACCAGGCGGCGGCGCGCCGGGGGCATCAGCTTGACGAAGCCGATGCCGTACAAACGTGGCTGCGCAGCGAGGAAGATTCCGCCGAAGAAGACGATCAGAAAGCTCGCGACGCTCAGAGTCACCGACGAGACGAAGCTCTTGAAATTGGAGCCGATGAGGCCTCCGGTCTGAGCGCTTCGGATGGTTGCGCTGGCCGGATGTCCGACTCCGAAGCTACCGAGCCGAGCGTCGATCATCTGTGCCGCCCGAGGCAGGATATTGGCGAGCTGCTGATACTGAGCACTGACCTGTGAACCGATCGACCAGACAACTCCGCCGATAATGCCGACGATCAGCAGAACCGAACACAGGACGGCGAGGCGTTCCGGAAAGCGCAGATGCTTCTCGAGCACGTCGGCGATGGCTCGGAAGATCGTCGCGACCATCACCGCTCCGAACAGGAGCACGAGCACCGACCGCAGCTGCCAAAGCAGCAGCGCCAGCCCGGCGAGCGCGATGACAATCAGCGCTCGGCGTACGAAACGGCCTTCGTCGTCGGCTTGCTCTTTTGCCACGGCGGTCCAGCGCACGCGGCGCGCAAGCGTTCCGCTTCCAGCTACTCGTCGCCGCTACCGGGCTCGGCCTGTGCGCGGTGAAACTTGGCAGCGGTCGCATCGGTCATCAGGCCGGCAGCAGCGACCTGCATCTTGTTCTTGAGCCCTCGCGTTCGGAGGATTCAGCGGAACAGTCGGCTTCAGGTTCCTACGGCTGTTCCCAATTTTCGAGCAATTCGACGAAGCGCCCGAGCCAGGCGTTGGTCTGGTGACCGTCAACGACTCGATGGTCGATGGTGAGCGTCACATAGGCCATCGGCCGCACCAGGATCGCGTCCTGTCCGCCGATCTCGCGCACCACCACGCGCTTCTCCAGCTTGCCGACACCGAGG
>DASQYQ010000028.1:0-3255 GCA_035639115.1 Sphingomicrobium sp.
GCGTCTTGCCTTCCTCGATCGTGTCCGACCCATGATCGACCGAGAGAAGGTCGGTGAACTGTCGGCCGAGGAGCGCTTCTGGTTCGCTCTGGAAATCGTCGGCAAGCTGCCGCGAGACGTAGGAGAGGGTGCCGAGCGAATCCGTTTCCCAGAACCAACCGCGGCCGCTGTTTTCGAACTCGTCGACGAAATTCAGCGCCTTCTTCGCCTGCCACTCGACGGCGAGCCGGCGGCGGCCGCGTTGAAGCGTTTCGCGCGTGTTGCCGACACTATACGCGATCATGACCACAGCCAGAGCGTCGATAGCGAAAGTGATTGCCGGATTGCTCGAGAAGAAGATGGTCGCGGCAATTGCGACCAAGGCATTGATGATTGCGAACGGGGGTGCGGAAACGGCTACGATCGAACGGACGAAGAAGCCGGTCGTCATCGCCAAGGTGACGAATGAGGGGTCGTTAAGCGCGAGGTTGCCGGCCTCGACGCTCGAGATTGCCCAAAGGCCGCCGATAGCCGCAAGATAACCGCACATCACCCGCCCGACCGTGTGGGGGGCCATCTGAAGGCGGCGCCAGACAAAGAGCACCAATCCCGCAATTAGATCCAGCGATAGCGCGCCGGCGAGCGGCGCAAAGATCGGGAAGAAGCTTCCGTGGAATGAGGCTCCCCGGCTGTCGACGACCAAGGTCGCCGTGATGATGAGATGCCCGGCGAGCAGCAGCCACGGTGCGAAGGTCCAGCTTTCGACGCGGCGCTCCGCAAGCGTCAAGTCGGCACTCGCCTGCTGATCGCTGATATCGAAAAACAGCGCTTCCGAAATCGACGCTCGCGGAGGCGCGAGACGCTCCAGCTCCGGTGATTTGCCGAACATGGTCCGACGCATTGGGCCCACCTGCAATTGGGCGTCAAATACGCCCGCGCCCAGCCCTTAACCTGCATCCGTTAAAGGTCGGGCCAAGAAGTGAGGTTAGCGTCCGGTTAAGGTCCTTATTCCGGCAGGAAATCCGGCACCGAAAGATAGCGCTCCCCGGTGTCGTAATTGAAGCAGAGGATGCGCGGATTGTCGCCGAGCTCCGGCAGCTTTTGAGCCACGCCAGCGAGTGCGGCACCTGACGAGATTCCGATTAGCAATCCCTCCTCACGGGCCGCTCGCCTCGCCATCTCCTTTGCCTCAGTGGCATCGACGTCGATGACTCCGTCGAGGATCTCGGTGTTGAGGATGCTCGGAACAAAGTTCGCGCCTAGTCCCTGTATGGGATGCGGGCCCGGCTTCCCGCCACTGAGGATCGCCGACAGAGCCGGTTCGACAGCAAACACCCTCAGGTTCGGCCAAGCCGGCTTCAACACTTCGGCGCAGGCCGTAATGTGCCCGCCGGTACCGACGCCCGTGATGATGGCGTCCAGGGGATTATCGCCGAAGTCGCGGAGGATCTCCTGGGCGGTCGTGCGCCGGTGGACCTCGACGTTCGCCGGATTGTCGAACTGCTGCGGCATCCAGCTGTTCGGAGTCTGTTCGATCAACTCCTCGGCGCGTTTCACTGCGCCGGACATGCCACCTTCTTTCGGCGTGAGATCGAACGTGGCACCATAAGCCAGCATCAGGCGCCGGCGTTCAATGCTCATGCTCTCCGGCATGACGAGGATCAGCTTGTAGCCCTTGACTGCGGCGACCATCGCAAGGCCGATTCCGGTATTGCCCGAGGTCGGCTCAATGATCGTGCCGCCCGGCTTGAGCTGCCCGGAGCGCTCCGCGTCCTCGATCATCGCCAGCGCGATACGGTCCTTGATCGAACCGCCCGGATTGGCCCGCTCCGACTTCATCCAGACTTCCGCCCGGTCGCCGAACAGGCGGTTGATCCTGATGTGCGGCGTATTCCCGATCGTCTCAAGGACGGTTGCGGCCTTCATTGGGCGGGCTCCTCTTCTTGCGCGGGCCGCAAATCGGGTGCGTCGAAGCTTTTTGCAAGCCGCAGCTCAGGGAACCACCACGACCACATCAGCACGACGCAGATCGCGCCGACGCCCCCTGCAATGACTGCGGCCACTGGTCCGATGAGCGCTCCGAGAAAGCCGGATTCCGTCTCTCCAAGCTCGTTTGAAGCAGAGATGAAGAGAGAAGAAACCGCGCCGACCCGCCCGCGCATCTCGTCGGGCGTATAGAGCTGGATCAGCGATTGCCGGACGTAGACCGAGAACATGTCGGCTGCGCCCAGCAGTGCAAGGCAGGCCAGGGACAGTGGCATCCAGTGCGAGAAGCCGAACACGATCGTCGCGCCGCCGAACACGGCGACTGCCGTCAGCATTTTCACTCCGACATTGTGCTTGAGCGGCCGCGCCGAGAAGAAGGCCGCAGTTAGCGTCGCGCCCACGGCCGGCGCTGCTCGCAGGTGACCCAATCCCTCAGGCCCAGCGTGAAGAACGTCGCGCGCGAAGACGGGTAGCATCGCGGTCGCGCCGCCGAGAAGGACAGCGAACAGGTCTAGGCTGATCGCACCGAGGACGAGACGGTTATGCCGAACGTAACGCAGGCCCTCGACCATTTGCGCCCATGGGTTCGGCCCTCGTGAGAGTTCCGGTCGAGGCACTGGCGGAATCGCCAGCAGGCAAACGAAGGCAACGAGGAAAAGTAGCCCGCTCACCGCGTAAGGCGCGTAAGGCGCGAACGCGTAGAGATAGCCGCCGAGCGCAGGACCCAGTACGGCGCCAGTCTGCCAGGCGATGGATGACAGAGCGATTGCGCGGGGCAGGATCTCGCGCGGGACGAGGTTCGGTGCGAGCGCGCCCAATGCGGGGCCGGCGAAGGCGCGTCCGACGCCGAGGAGCGCAGCCACGATATAGAGCGCCGGCAGCGTGGTCGCGTGCGTCCACGCCAGGGCGCCCAGCGCTGCAGCGCATGCCAGCTCGAGGGCGACGGATGCCCGCGCAATCCAACGCCGATCGACGCGGTCGGCCGTCCAACCGGTCACCAGCGTCAGCAGAAACAGCGGGATGAACTGCACGAGCCCGATGAGCCCAAGCCGGAACGCCGCCTCCTTGAGCCCCATCGTGTGGCGGGCGATGTCGTAGACCTGCCACCCGATGACGATCACCATCGCCAGGCTGCCGATGGTCCAGGTCAGCCGCGCCAGCCAGAAGATTCGGAACTGCGGGATTCGAAGGGGTTCGGGAAGGAAGCTCACGCGCGGCTCGCTAGGGCCGCGTAGACTGTGCGGCAACGTCGTCATTGTCGTCGGCGCAGCATATGATGCCCAAACGCTT